>JAAUSE010000010.1 GCA_012031925.1 Candidatus Altimarinota bacterium | reverse complement strand
ACAAAGACTCCAAATGGAATTAACAATAGATGCTACCAAAAAAAAACGGATTAGCAATTCCTTCCTGAGATTTTTTTTATATCACTAATAATAGCTATGCCAAAAGTCACAAGACCTATTCCTAATGTCATTACTACTTGTCCAATATCTCCAAGATCAGACCAAAAAAGACTGACCACAAAAACCAGTCCAAACAATAAAATTAAACCTCCAATATAATTCAAAATACCCAAAAAATCAAAAATTTTCTTTGGTTCATCAACCAATTTTGTAGACTTTGGAAACATTTCCAAGACTTCTGTCTTAGTTATTTGATTCTCTTGGATTATTTTTTTGATTGTACTCAAAGCGCTTTTTTTTGACATAAATCTAAGTTATTTTTTTACCCACCCTAAAAATACCAACTGCCCATATTTATGTTCTTCCGGAGTATCAATCGACAAACTCCCTCCTTTACCTTGCAAATACAGATTGTTAGAAGAGCCCCCTCCAAATACTGAGTTATTGTTATCTTTTTTGAGTACAAACCCATCTGGAGATTTTTCTTGATCAAGTAAGCTTAGCTCATTGGCGTTTTCTAAATCAATCTTTTCGTTGTCTTTAGAATCTACATTATAATAATACAAATCTGGTTTGTTTTGATCCAAGGAGCCTCCACACCTATCTATTTCTTGAATTTTAGTATTTTTCAATTCAAATGTATCACAACCTTGATCAAACGAATATACAAAATCATATTCAGGGTTTAACCAAATTCTAGGAACCCATACTAATCCAGCCAAGATTAAGAAAAAAATTACTGGAAATACCAAAACCATAACCAATGTTCTATCTCTCATATTGAAGTATTACAAATAACAATTCACAATTTGGCAAGAACTTTAACTACTATCTCAATCTAAAAGCCATTTGTAGTCATCAAATAATTGGATAAAATTTTGGACTGTGATTCCACAAAGTTTCATTTACTTATCAACAACAAGAGCAACAACTATTTAATCCTACCTACAATCTCCTGCAAATCACCTGGTTCAATCTTCTTATTATACTCAAATTTCAGTTTTTTGGCGGTTTTTTCTCTACTCTCACTATGGGTTGCTTTTCTAATTTTGCCACTCAGAGTAAGCCTCCCAGCAAAAGCTAGTTTATCGTCAGTTTTCATCAATTGACTTAAGGATTTGTTGTTTAAAGATGACAAAATTGCTAGCAGTATAGGCAAATCAAGACTATCATCTACAGCATTTTTGGGAAGACCAGTAACTTGCACAAAGACATCTTGATTCCTTAGACTAATTCCAAGGTATTTTTCACAAATTGCTAGAATTGTGTTTAGTTTGTTATTTTTTATTCCAAGTGCTTCGCGGCGGCCAAAGCTTTTCTCAGAGTAATTCTCATTACCCACCAAAGCTTGAACCTCAACCACCAATGGCAAGTCTTTATCTAAACTAATGCCATAGCAAACGCCAACTCCTGTTTCCAAGTTTTCCAAAAGAGCTAAAGAAGGATCTGTAACAATCTCTAATCCACTTGATTCCATTTTCATCAAAAGCATTGCAGAAGTAGTTCCAAAGCGATGTTTGGAAAAAGTCAAAGTTCGGTAATGTTGATTTTCTTCAGATTGCATTAACAAAACACTATCGACCATATGCTCCAAAGTCTTTGGTCCAGCAATATCGCCACCTTTGGTCACATGGCCAATCAAAATAATACTTATGTTACGAGCTTTAGCAATTGCCAAAAAATTATTAGTTAAGGTGCTTACTTGACTCACAGAACCTGGACTGGAAGCAATATTGGATGATGAAACTGTTTGGATGGAGTCAATAATCACCACATGTGGATTTTCTCTCTCTAGTAGCTTTTGAATCTGCTCAAAATTATTAGATTGAACTACAAGAATTTCCTTAGGTATCTTCAATCTTTCACTCCTTCTAGCAAGTTCAAATGTACTTTCTTCGGCTGTGATACATAGTAATTTGATGTTTTTATTGTTCGCCTTCAAAGCTCTTAACAATTGCAAAGATAAAGTAGACTTACCTAATCCTGGTTCACCTGCCATCAATGTTAACCCACCAGCGACAAGACCGCCCCCCCAAAAATTGTTCAAAAAATCAGAAGAAAATTTATAAATTCTTGGTTCTTTTTGAGACTTGATTTCATTCAAAACATCTTCAATAGCTTTTGGCTCCAAAAAATCACTCTCACCTCCAATTAGAGTAGGGCGAGGTTTATCATCCAAAGGCTTACCTACATTAATAGTATCTTCTACAAAAGTATTCCACTGACCACAACTTGGACACTTACCAACAAATTTGGGTTCCTGGTGCTGACAAATAGAACATACAAAAACAGTCTTTAATTTCATACTTTGTGATTTGATTATTACAATAATAGCATAATTTTAAGAAAATGTCGAACCAAAAATCCATAACCAAATCCTGCAAACAATCAAACTAAAAAGTTACAATCCAAACTTAACTTTATTTTCTTTCCAAAATAAAATTCAAAACCCTAAAAACTGGTGGCGAATTCAAATAACCTTTGACCATTCAAACTAGTAATTGAGTTTTTATTACTATCAACCAAACCAATAAATCCTTCAATATAAGCTTTGAGATTTTCGTTAGTAGAAGCCTGAATTTTTTGTGAAGCAGACTCCAAGACTGATCTATAATCTTCCCAAGTTATTTTTCTATCAGAATAGTCTTTCACTAATTTTGCAGAAATACTTTGGTTAAGTTTTGCAACCATCACTAATTCTTGAGCGCCGTATTCTTGTGCAAATTGTTCTGAAAAATCATTTAATTGTAGTCTAATTGAAGTAATTTTTTCATCAATTTTATCATCAAGCTCTTCTTGATTGGTTTCATTATCATTACCTAGTAATTTTTCTGCAATCTCTATAGGAAGGTGAGCAAAAAAGTCATCACCGTGTTCGAGATATAGAGACTCTAATAGCTCTTGTTCATTCTTGTCTAATTTAGAATTGTTGAACATTTCCTCAAACAAATTATGATTTTCTTGGGGACTACTCATGTAACTTAATTCAGGGTAATATGAAATAATCAAATCTTTAAGATCACTCTCAAGAGACTCAAACAAATTATTATCTCCCAAATATCCTTCAAAATTATCCATTAGGTGGTTGAATTTTTCAAAATCTTCATCAGAAATATTTTCCTTTGACTCCATTAATTCTTCTATATCCAGCTTTAATCTGGATTTCCTAATATTATTAAATGTATCAGATTTTACTAGTATTCCCATAGCAAGTGGATCAGCCTCATTAATAAAACTAGCCAATTCTTCTTCATTAATTGTTTTTAATTTGGGAATTGTTTGCTTCAAAGAAGAGCCATAAAAATTTTTTTCTTCTTCACTCCATGAAGCTGCTATGCTTGATAAATCCTGATAAATTTCACGATATAATATTGGATTGACTAACTTTGAAGTTTCCTCAGAATTATTTATATTTTTTTCTAAAGTATTTGCTGTAATCATATTTATTTTTATTGATATGATTTAAGTATATCATTATATTAATATTTATGCAATTAAATTTAAAAACCTGTCCCAAAAACTATTCCTTTGACAAAAATTGTGTTTTCTAAACAAGATAACTAAATATGCAACCCTTAGCAGATATGATTAGACCAACCAATCTTGAAGACTTTATTGGTCAACATCAATTAGTCAATCAAAATGGTCCAATTTTCAAAATGATTGAAACCAATAATATTTTTTCTCACATTTATTGGGGCCCACCAGCTAGTGGCAAAACTACCTTAGCCAAAATTATTGCCAACACCACAGAAGCTTTGTTTGTTCAGCTTTCTGCTGTCACTGACGGTAAATCGAATCTTATGAAGATAATAAGCTCTGCTAAAGAAAATTCCCTTTTTCAAAAGATGACCATTCTTTTTATAGACGAGATTCATAGGTGGAACAAAGCCCAACAAGATACTCTTTTACCTTTTGTGGAAGATGGAACAATCATTTTAATTGGAGCAACAACTGAGAATCCTTCCTTTACCATCAATAACTCTTTATTATCAAGAACCAGAGTATTTGTTCTTCAAAAACCAACTAACCAAGAAGTGCAAAAAGCAATAGATAGAGGTCTAAAAAAAATCAATCGTCAAATGTCAACCAAATCACAAAAATATTTAGCAAAGCTTAGTGATGGTGACATCCGTTTTGGTCTCAACACTTTAGAAATTTTGAATAGTCTAGGTGATTTTTCTATCAAAAATATAGATATTGCTGCCCAAAAATCTCTTAATTATGATAGAGATGGGGAAGAGCATTATAATATTATTTCAGCTGTTCACAAATCATTAAGGTCTTCCAACGCAACGGCTGGAGTTTATTGGGTGTGCAGGATGCTCAATGCTGGTGAAGATCCACTCTATATTGCTAGAAGATTACTCAGGTTCGCCTCAGAAGATATTGGTAACGCTAATCCCAACGCTTTGCTCCTAGCTAATCAAGTCTATGAAGCCATCCAAAAAGTAGGGATGCCAGAGGCCGAGATTTTTTTAGTGCAGCTTGCTCAATTTCTAGCTGATTCTCCCAAAGATAATTCAGCTTATGTTGCACAAAAACTTGCCCACCTAGATATTCAAAAACATGCAACACTACCAGTTCCCTTGCATTTTCGCAACGCTCCAACCAAACTTATGAAAGACCTAAATTACGGAAAAAATTATCAATATGATCATGATTTGGTCTCCAAAAAATCTACTCAAAATTGTCTTCCTCTAGAACTCAAAAACTCAAATTACTTTCCAAAAAAAGACTCCCAAAATTAGGAGGTAAATTCTTAATTCTTAAGAATAATTAACAATTCAAAATTGGATCATTCTTGTATAACAGATATTCAATCGTGATAGTGTTTCCCCCAATAAATTCTCAAGATTTTTTTAGTTCTGTTGATAATTTCATCAGAATTCTCCAAACTAAACAATCCTTTGGGTAAATGAATAAGATTTTCACGAATATCATTTAACAAATTCATAAGAAAAAGTTCAGTAGATTTTTCCCTAAACTTATCAAAATATTGAATGTTCGACTCTTCTAAATTAAATATTAGCTGAAAATATAGAGTTCTATGTAGAAAGTTGCAAAGAAAATTTTCATTTGTGTCTTTTTCTCCAACTAGAATATACCAATATTATGATAGTTTTTTGGATTTGTCAAAAATAACTATTACAAGTATAATTAATACAATCAAACAAAAATGGCAAAGATAATCACCACAATAGGTCCAAGTAGTGAGAGTAGCGAAGTTCTCAAGTATTTTGTAGATCATAATGTTGAGTATGCTAGGTTCAACACTTCGCACAATTCCACTCAATGGCATATCAAAACCATGCTCAAAGCTCGCAAATTTGGACTTCAGATATTACTTGATTTAGCTGGGCCCAAAGTTCGCCTAGGAAATTTATCAACTCCAATCAATCTTGAGGATTGTGCCAAAGTTATATTAGAAAAAGAAAGTAAAACAAAAAAGTATCCGTTTTTTACTAAATTTTCCAATGCCAATTACTTGGTATTACCTATCAGACATAATATTTTTGACTCAATAAAAAATAGTGATTCAGTTCTCATCGATGATGGTAAAGTAGAGTTGGAGGTTGAAAATTCTTATGAAAATTTTTGTACTTGTTATGTTCAGCAAGGAGGTTTGGTTAGTAGTGGAAAAAGCATCAACTTTCCTGATTCTGACATTAATATTGATTTTTTAACCTCTAGAGACAAAGGATTTTTACAAGCCATTATTCCAATAGTGCATCCAGAAGTAATCTCTGCTAGTTTTATTCAAAATCCAGAACAAATAGATACTCTCAACAGATACATCATCAAAATTCTTCAAGATAATCAGCTTTATGATTATGAAGCCAAAATCTGTTCCAAAATTGAACAATCAAGTGCCTTAAAGAATCAAAATCTTAACAAAATTGTAGCCAAATCAGATTTTGTTATGGTTGCTCGTGGAGACCTTGCTCTAGAAACCAAACCATTACATTTGATGGTACCTTTTTACCAAGAAACAATAAAAAATGTTACTCACGCCAAACACAAAAAACTTATCATCGCTACCCAAATTCTAGAATCAATGGTTTTGTCTAAAACTCCAACTAGAGCTGAAATAAGTGATTTGTATAGAGCTATAGTAAGTAACCAAGCAGAGTATGTTATGTTATCAGCAGAATCAGCTACTGGAAAGAATCCAAAAGAAGCGGTCAAAGTAATTTCAGATTTATTAAGTCATTACAAAAAATTACAAATAAAAGCTAATTCACTAGAATCTTCAAAATTCTTTTTAAGTTTTAGACATTAGACCTATTTTATTGAAATTCAAGATGGTTATATATTGAGTCAAAAAAATTTTCATTATTTTCCTCTATGATTTGACTCAAAAAAAAAGTCAAGAATATTTCCTGACCCTTTAGTATTTTTAGTTAATCATATTCAAAGGTGGTTTACCTTTTTGTTGTTGATTCATAGCATTGATAATGATAGCAATATTACAATTGGTTTTGTTTAGATCTTTATCAATTGAGTTAATCTTCTCATCCAAAGACTTAATATCTCCTTTGAGTTCAGTTTTAACGCTATCAATCTTCTCATCCAAAGACTTAATATCATCCTTTGAGTTCAGTTTTAACGCTATCAATCCGTTGACCAAGTCCATCTCCCTGATTTTTGATCAAAGTCAAAATTCTAGATTCAGACCCTTCAACAACATCTTTAATCTGTTGCAAAGTAACCATTTCTGCTAATTCCTCAATTCTCTGCTCTTCCTTAATCTCTTTGTTTGTTTCTATTGTCAATTGGTTACTAAAAACTCCTAATAATTTTCCAACCCAAAGAGAGCTAATCACAGACATTAATGTAGTTATTGCTGGAACAACAACAGAAACTAAATACCATGGTGGTACAAAGTTTTTTGTAGTTTCGATTTGTGTCAAAAAGTATATCAAAATCCAATCCTCAAGAATTGATCCAATCCATCATACTACAAAAATTTGCAAATGTCAACTTGACCAACATTGATGGTTATGCTAAAGAATTAAAAATAAGCTGCGGTGGTGGAATTGGTATACACGAGGGACTTAAAATCCCTTGCTCCTAGAGCTTGCGGGTTCAAGTCCCGCCCGCAGCACCACGTCGTAACAAAATTCATTCTGTTACATTTTGCTTTGGCAAAGTTTCACTCCATTACATTTGTTACTCCTCCTCCCTAAAAAGCCAAGCTTTTCAAGGAACCCAAAAGTAAGAACCTGTTCTAAACAATCATATTCGCCTAATGGCGATTATTTTTTTGTTTTGATAACAAAATTTTGCCCAGCGGGCAAAATGTCGTAGTCGGAATTAATTCTTAAAGAGATTTCTTAACAAAAAATTATAAATTTTCTTAAAATCTCCGTAAATTGACATAAAAATAAACACCTATAGTGTGTAAAGAGATTTCTTTACGGCAAATCACAGATTTACCTAAAATCTCCGTAAATTGACATAAAAATGTCAATTTACTGGTGGAGATGGTGGGATTCGCACCCACGTCCAATTAGTTTCTTTGTTATTCAGTTTTTCAGACTAGACACATATTTAGTTTTGCATGCTCCAACTAAAACAAAAGTTGTTGCAATATTTCAGTATCAATAGATAGAGAACTAACAAACTACTGATCGATAGATTGATGGAGTGCATTGTATTCTGCATCAATCACACAGATAACAATGGTGTATACATTAGAATTTTAAGCTAAGATAAGAGAAAATATACACATTCTCAAACCCTAGTCAGTGACGACGAGCTTAACGCTAATACGACTACAAAATAGTCATTTTAGGCAGCTTGCGGTACACCTTGTAGCAAAGAAGCAGCGTAAGCTTCAACTCTATCTACAAATGATTGTGTTTTGTTTGCACTTAAGTTAGTGGTTAGTTTCAAAGAATTTCTAACAACTTACCTAGTCCAAATAACAATTCTACCAACTGTCAAAACTAATACATCCCCTTATTAAAATAAACTTCATTTGATTTTGCTCTTATACTTTTTAAAAACAAAAAGTTCTAACAATCATTAGCAATTAGATTAATAGACTAATATCTACTTTTTGTCAAAAAAGAGGTGTCAATTAAACACCTCTAGTTTTTTGATAATGGTTATCACTCAATCTTGGTTACAATTGGGTCATTAATAAAAATCATATCTTTTTGGTAACTGTACTTAAGCTGTTCTTGCTGATCGTAAACTTCGTATATTTGACAGATTGTATCTGTCATAGATGTCCAAAGTTGACTGTTTTTACAATTTTGATTTATCTGCTCCATAATACTCTGATCAAATTGATCAGTAAATTCAAGTGAGAAAGGCAGATAAGTACCAAATTTTTGAGACGATCCTTCCAAAGTCTTGGATATGACTATGTATCTAGCATTTTTCCCCAAAACAAGTGAACAATTACTAGAAATACTATTACTGCTATCTTGTTTACATAAATTCAAAGCCTCCTCGACAGCTGTTTCCATACTACTAGCGTTTGAAACAACATATATATCAGATGTATTTACTTCATGAGCTACCACTGCTCCTAAATATTTCGAATTATTTTGCTCAGTTGGCGGTGAGTCAAGCTCTGGCTTAATAGCTACTGGATATTCCAAAAATTGCCCCTCAATATTGTAATATCTATACTCAATATTTTTTATATGATCCAGAATTCGCCAAATCTTACAATTGTATCCTCCTTGCTCACATTCATCAATCACTTTTTGTGTTCCACGATTAGTTTCATCATTAGTTATAATTGCAGCAAAATTGCTGTTTATAAAATAATTCTCATCTTGATTATAACTATATGCAACATAAATTTTTTGTCCTTTACCAGAAACTAGAAGCTTACAATCACTACTTTTTTGCTCACATCTTTCAAGCACTACAGTCGAGGCTGAACTTTCTTCATCCTCACCATACTGAGTATAGAGATCACCATTTCGATCAAAGGCAACAGCTGCATACTTTTCTAAAACTGATCCTTGAGTTGGGGAGCTAGACGAAGTATCAAAGGCTGCTTCTGAATCAGCCTTGCATCCAGTCATTCCAATCAAAACACAAATCAGAGTCGCCAAGATAGTTGGGTTTTTCATTACTTTTCCTCAACAAATTTAACTGGCCCAAAATAACACACAAAAACCCTTTTGTCAATAACTTCTCCCAAATCTCTGACCTAATTCCCTTAAAGAGGGTTTAGATGAATTTGACTAAAAGAATTAAGATGGTTTTGATATGTTACTTGACTTTATTTAAAATTTATGGCTATTTTCTTAACTGTAAACCAGTAAGCAAATATTTTATGTATAATCCTGATATCACACAAAACCAATCATCATCGAAAGAAAAAATCTCAATGATAAGTAGAATCCGCAAATCCGTTCAAGAAAAACTTCAACTATTTGTACAAGAAATGATAAAAAATTCAGAAGAAGTGTTTGAGCCTCACAGTAAAGAAGAGGTTATTAGCAGCGTCAAAGAATTTACTGATAGAACCTTTGAAAGTACTGAGCCGCCGTACCCAACAAGTTTTGATAATATTAATCATTATTCAAGTGTCAGTGACACCATCAACGATGTAATTAGGTATGCCAAAAATTCTAAGAATCAAAAAGTTTTTAAGGCCTTCCAAAGTCTGTTAGGTCGTTCAAAAATTCCAGGTAATGAAGATTTTAAGAGGGTTTTAAAAGATCAGATCTATTTAATTGTTAATGATATGGATACCAATAGGGCAATTGATCAAAATATGTTAATCAATTTTTTGCTTTTGTTGGAAGAAGTAAACAAAGATTTGCAAAATAAAAAAAATGTATAAAAAACTGACCCAAACTAATAGGTCAGTGGATTCATTTTTCTCCAGATCCAGCCATAACAGTTTTGGAATCTTGAAAGTTGTTGGCTTTATCGTTATAAGTTTCTTCTGTAGCAGCCGCCAAACCGGAAAACATAATTTGTCCAATTTTCATTCCTGGTCTAAGTATAACTGGATTAAAGAGATTTGAATTTCTAATCTCTATGGTCATTCGACCATGAAATCCAGGGTCAGCAAAACCAGCATCCTCAATACCCAACCCGCATCTTGCAATTTTGCTTTTTCCAGTAATCAAATACTCTAATTGGTTTCTTATTCCAATATACTCAATAATATTACCAAGACAAGAACCTAATGGCGGGACTCTAAAAAAATATCCTTCATTATCAACACCTGCAAAAAACAAATTTTCAATCTCAAATTGAATCCTTCTTAGTTGAATATCAGGTCCAGATCCATTAATTAATTGATCATTTTCCAAATTTTTTGAAGGTAATTCCAAATTCCACATATTTGAATCTTGTGGTTTAGTTGGGTCAATTGACACAAAAGGGTAAAAATATTTCAAAGTGTGTGACAGTCTAACATCAACACTCGAATATTGAATATTCGCAATAAAATTATCTCTACTATCTTCATCTACATAAATATACCCATCCTCAACAGAACTTCTAATTAGCCAATCTGGAAGTCTTCCTGTGAATTTTTTAAATTCCTCATCAGGAATAAATTTTGCCTTTAACACCGAATTATCCATTATCTTACCTCAAGATCTCACCACTAATAACAAATAAAAATCAATTTGTCAAAAAAATCTCCACCAATATGATGGAGTCAGTCTATTAGCTTCGATCTAAAAAGTCGTATCTGTTTTTGGGATCTGGTTCTAACACATTCAAACCTTTACGATTAAGTCTTAATCCTGCGTTAATAGGTTCGCTATCAGCATGAATCTTGGCAGTTTGGTAGGCTAAATATCTATAATCAATATGACCACCAGGACGTTCCCTTCTATCAGTCATGTAACTGATTTCCTTGATGCCAGCTGACATATTGAATCGTGAGTTAGTAGCAAATAATAAGGTGTCTTTGACTATATTATTATGCATCCAAACTTCATTTTTTAAATTATTTAGCAAATCAAGTCTTTGAGATTCCAGATTTATCAAATCATCAACAAACACATCATAAAATTCATCTCGAAATTCTTGAATATGACTCAAGTACATTGGTATACAAAGTCCAAATCCTTGAAATATATTATCGCCAGAAAGTCCGTTAACAAGAGGTGAATATCTTGTCCAGGCCCGGTGTCTATTCAGATCTCTGTATACAGAAAGGGGAGCATCGTAGTCAAAAGAGTAAGAATGTGTATTGAACCTTCCTGGTACCATATTGTAACAGTCATAATTAAGCAGAAGTAAATCACTTAACTGAATTTGTAATTCATAGTTTAGACAAAGCACAACAGAGCAAATTTTACTAAAATTCCATTCCGGTCGAACCTCTAGAATCATCAAAGCAATTAATCTTACAGTAGGATCGAATCTGGTAGATGATTTAGATACGCTTAATTCAACAACATCCAACTCAAAACGCGCTTGATTAGTACAAAAATAGTCAGGGTGAAAAGATTCTGTATTTTTGATAAGCCATTGATCAAGCTTTTCAAAATTAGTTTTAGTTGTCTCATCCATAGAAGCATACTTGATTAAATCAGCAGCCTCAGGTGTGTAATCAACATCCCCCATCAATTCTAATTGGGGAGCCAAAAGATCAAAGATCTGGTCACCTGTGTATCTCTCAATCCAATCATCACTAGAACGCATTCTTCCAATAATAGAAGCCCATTCTCTAGCATTTGTCAGATAAAACATGGTAGTTCTATTGTACAAACCAAATGTCAAAAAAGCTCTAGCAGTATCAAGTACTCTTGCACTCAATGCACTTTTTCTTTGGTTTTTAGCCCATTTGGGGTCATCTCCTTCCAATTGTTCATAAACCCCAAAATGTTTTGAATAAGCAAATGTAAGAGTATCTCTCCAATGGTTAAAAAGTTCAAGAGATTTTTGTTGATAGCTTGTAAGTAATGAGTTTAAAGAATTATATGATTTATGGTGTTTGGAATTAATAGTTTTTAGCTCTTCTAGTGTGAAGTAACTACTTAATGTAACAATACCACTACCACCAAAATCAATATATCTTGTTGAAGATTGTTGTCCCGCTCCAACACTCGTGTTAGCAAAAAACTTGGTAACAATACTATCAGTGATTCCTGTTAGAACTACAATTAACTGAGACATTTCAGCAACAGAAGCGTGTCCATAATTTACAATACCACCAATCGCTTGAGAAGCGTTTTTCTTGGTCATGCTATTGATCTGAGTTAAAAGCTCAACCAAACCAATATTTTGTCTTGAAATCTTTGCACCACTATACGCCATCAATGATGAAACATAGGGAACTAGACTATTAAACTCAACAGTTTCAGCCTTTATTCCAGTTTCATTACTTATATTAGCAATAACTTTGAGACCAGTTTCTGTAACATTTGAGGTCTTCCAAGTATATCTTGATGAATCCATTTTTCCTCCAATAATCAAAGTAATTTTGACCTACATAAGCTTGAGTATTTTCTTGGTTTTGTCAAAAAAATGTCGACTACAAAAAGCCGACAGGAGTTTAGATCAATAGATTAAGACCATTGAATACAAATTGGTTACAATTATCATCCAATTTTTCTAAGGAATTTTTTAACACTTTTAGTCTTTCTTCAGGCTGACAATTAAGATGAATGAATTTTGTTTTCCGTTTTGAAGTGTTATTACTTGAATTATACTCAAAGTACTCTCTAAGAATCATAATAATTAATTCATCAGTGTGTTGGCTATTATTTTTGAGCTCTTTATAATCTGTTACTTCTTGTCTTATTTCGGCAATTCTGGCATCGTATGGCACATATACCAAGATATCAATCTCCTTCTCAGTGAAGGGAAACAGTGCTTGTTTAGATAGTTCAATAAGATTTGTCTGCTTTGTATAATCAAAGTCTGTTCTACTTATACCTCCAATTTCAAACTCTTTTTGAGCATCCTCTACTAAAAGCTCACAATAAGCAACTATATCTAGCGGAGATCTTTCAAAAACTCCGTTCTTATTCTCAAGATATTGATTCACACCAACACCAATGAGAGAAAATTGATACTTGAACCTATCAACAATATGAATATCTCTTAGAACTGGTTCATTAATAGCCTCCCAAAATGCTGAAACACTTGACCTAACTACCGGGTTTTTAGAAATATCAAAACAACCAAATAACGGTCCATTCTCAAGAATAAAACCCTTACCAGCTCCGTGAGTACCAATCAAAGAAATTCTATTGTAATTACCCATATAACCTCTACATAATTAAACTTTAAAAGATTTTAATTTATTCCAAAAACTGTCAATAATTAAGTATTATTTATAAAATTCTCAATAAACCCGTTTATTACTTGACAAAAGGTCAAGAACATGCTATAGTAGTTCCAATTTAGAAAATTATTTATTTATTTTATGAACCGAAAATTATATTTTTACGGAGCAGTTAGTTTTGTTCTTTTGACAGCAGTATTTGCTTTTACTGTGCAGTCTTTTGCTTGGAATTCAGATTCAAATTTTAACAATCATGGATCCAACAACATTAATAGTTATATTAATTCACTTATTGATGATATTAATATGGATGTAAACAGTTCAAGCAACAGCACAAACAGCTCATCAAGTACTTCTAGCTCCACAGCCAACTCATCAAGTTCGTCAACTAGTGGTAATATTACTTCAACAGCTAACTCTAATCAAGAAGCCAATTCTAATGTTAGCTCCAATGGTGGGAATACCTCAAGTTCGACTCACACTAATACTGGAACAGCAACCTCAACTAATAGTAACGGAGGCGCTAGTGCTTCAACTACTGGTAATTCTACAGCTACTGGAAGTGGAACTGGTACTAATGTTAACGTCAGTACCAATACTTCCAACAACCAAAACTCATCTATTTCTAATAATAGTGAGATAGTTGCTCAATCTTCTTCTAGCTCTTCAAGCAATTCTAATGCTTCAGGAAGTGGATCAGTAAGTAGCACTTCAACTTCTGGTGGTTCAACTTCAGCTTCTACTGATGCTAGTGGTAATTCTAGCACATCATCTACTAGTGATAGTTGCTCAACTACCACTGTTAATGGAGTAACAACTGAGGTTTGTGAGTCCAATTCCGATTCTGGAACTAATTCATCAAGCTCATGTTCATCAACTAGTGTTACAACTAATGGTAACACAACAAACACTACTTCTAATGATGATTGTGATATAGAAAACAACCAACACCAAGAACAAAGCCAGTCTCAAAGCCAAAGTCAATCACAAGTAAACACTACTTCTAAGACTTCAACAAAATCTGAAGATAAAGTTTCTACTTCAACCAAAGCATTTGATTCAGTGAACGTAACACCAAGATCAGGAGGGTTTGCAATTGCATCTATTCTATCTCTTGGAGCTTTTGGTGGAGTTTCAACTCTCTCCCTAAAAAAGAAAAAGTTAAAACTTTAATCCAACCCCTTACGATTATCAAAGCCCTTCGGGGCTTTTTCTTCTTGACAATTTTTTAATTCTAACCAAGATTAACTATTAGTTTCCTCCAACTTTTGTCAAAAAACAACTGTATAAGGAAAGCCAGATTCCAAGTCTTCCCAATTTTTGGGGTCCTCGCAAAAACTTGTTATTGTGGGAAAGCTGAGGGATTCTGGAATACTAAAATTATTAATTTTTAATTAATAATATAAGTGTGCAAGTAATACGGAAGCGCGGGTATAGTTTAGTGGTAGAACACGTCCTTGCCATGGATGAAATCGGGGTTCGATTCCCCGTACCCGCTCCATCGTCGTAATGAATTACACTTTGTTACATTTTGCTATTCGCAAAATTTCACACTATTCCATTCATTGCTCCTCTTACCAAAATTAACAGATTATTAGGAACCCTATAAATAAGGAAATTATTCCTCCTCCCTAAAAAGCTTTGCTTTCCAGGGGGAACCCAAAATAAACAAAACCTTTATTAGACAATATATAAGATAATTCTGTTAATTTATATATTCTCTAAGCAGAAGAAATAATTAGAATAATATAATATGCCAAACACTTCATCAGCCAAAAAAGCCCTTCGTGGTTCACAAAAAAAAAGACAATTTAACGATGTTAAAAAATATCATATCAAACAATCGCTCAAAGAACTCAGGAAGGTTCTAGCTACCAAACCGTCTGAGTATCAAGCAACTCTGTCTAAAGTTTTCTCAGCTTTTGATAAAGCAGTCAAAACCAATCTTATTCCAAAATCACGAGCCAATCGCAAAAAATCTAGAGTATCAGCTATGGTCGATAAAGCTCTTGGAAGAGAAGTAGCCAACAAATCAGATAGAAAACTTATCAAAAAAGCCAAGCAAGCTAGCAAAAAGGCCGCAACTCCTCAAGCAAAAACCCCAGCCAAGAAAGCAGCTCCCAAGAAGGTAGTCAAAAAAACTGAAGAGACGAAGAAATCTACTACAAAAAAACCAGTTGCCAAAAAAGCACCAGCTAAGAAAACTGTAGTCAAAAAAGAAGTTGAAAAACCAGCCAAGAAAATAACAAAAAAAGCGACAGTAACTAAAAAAACAACCACCACCAAAAAAGCTACTCCAAAAAAACCAACAACCAAAAAGTAGTTCACAAAGTTTAGTCTTATTCAAAAACTAAGATTGTCATTTTGAACTTGATTCAGAACCCAAAAAGCCCTTCGGGGCTTTTATGCTTTATATATAGTATTGATATAACTACATTGACAAAAAAAACGATTTGGTTTATACATTATATATTCTAGTAGTTAAAAACAAAACAACTACATATGACCAAAACCCAATTATTCATAAAAAGCTCATTTATTGGAGCTTGTATTTTTTGCCTAATTTTAATATCCTTTAATTTTTATTCGTCCAATTTTGGCTTACAAGCTAGTAGCCAGGAGTCAGCACAAGAAGTGCAAGAACCAGAGATACTAGAAATAATAGCCGAAACCAAAGAAGGATACACTACTGATGATGTTGCTAAAGATCTAAAAGATCTCAATTATGAAAGAATCACCCTCAAAAGTAATTTCGAGATAGGAGACCAGACCCAAACTGACTTTGTTATCAAAACCCAAGGCGAAGATCTAAGTGAGATAGAAAGAGAAATCGACAATCACCGTGGAGGATTTTTGCACAACTTACAAGAAGCACCTAGCGAAGCCAAAGGAAAAAAAGAAATCAAACAAGCCACCAAAGCAGAGATTGAAGCCACCAAAGAAAACCTGAACGAACAAAAATCAGAAATCAAAGAAATCAAATTCCTAACCAAAAGAGATGAAAAAGACCAACTCAAATCCAAGCTAGAAAAAAACAAAAAACTCAAAAATATCAAAGAACAAAAAGTCCAAATCCAGCAACCCCAAGAAGACTCCATAGTAAACCAAACCAAAGAAAAAGTAAGCAATTTCACCAGTAAGATAATCAATCCCATCTCAACACAAGCACAATCAACACCAGATTGGGTACCTGACTTTAGTAGTGTCAACTTCTTTGATATGGATGAGGTAGGTACATGGGTGGATAGCTCATGGGTATCATCCCAAGGTAGCTCCAATGCTCAACCCT
Source organism: Candidatus Altimarinota bacterium (assembly GCA_012031925.1). Taxonomy (GTDB): domain Bacteria; phylum Patescibacteriota; class JACMRA01; order JACMRA01; family JACMRA01; genus JAAUSE01. The sequence continues at coordinate 16,505 of JAAUSE010000010.1, read as the reverse complement.
CAGTCACCTTTGGTAATGGTCGTATGTATGTAGCAGTACGAGGGACGGATAACAAAGTCTATGTGGGTAACTGGAACAGCAATGGTGACGACTTCCAAGGCTGGAGTCAAATTGGAAATAACTGGGTAACACCAGACAGTCCAACGATTGAGTGGTACTGGGGAAGGATATATGTGGGTATCCGCGGAACCAACAACAGAACATACCTCAAATGGTCAGGCAACGGTGGAGCAAGTTGGACAGGCTGGGCTGACATCGGCGGAGTAATCAACAGCGGATGGGATCTAGAAAGGGTAGGTAATAGTCTATACGCAAGAGCCAGAGGAACCAACAACAGACTCTATCTCAACAGAATGGATAACGGCAGCAACAACTGGACAGGCTGGGTACTCAAAGGTGGTTGGTCAACCATAGACAAGCCTGTGCTAGCTGCTCACAATAACACATTATATTTTGGAATAAGAGGCACAGATAACAAAGCCTACGTTAATATCAATGGACTAAGCTGGTCAGATAATAATTGGCGTGAAGTACGTAATGGTACAGATGAAAGTTTTGGGATGGCTAGTATTGGATCTCGTCTTTGTTTCTTGTTCCGCAATCCTAATAATGCAGTAGTGCAAGGGTGTGCAGATGACCCGAACTTACCAAATAGAGTGTTTACAATTAATTCCAATATCAATTCAGCTTATCCACCAGCTTTAGCTAAAGACTGGCAATTAATGCAGGTGGTTGTTGGCGGAGAGAGTGACACCAATCCAGGAAATGGTATAAAACATAGAAAATTAGGATTTAGCACTGACTCTAGAGGATATATAACAGAAATGATATGGGATAACCCTGATTTTGGCCCTAATGCTACATATGAACATGATATTTTTCTATGGAATGGGAATAACCCTGATCAAAATAATACGACTTATTTGACAAAAAATACAACACCATATCAATTGCAATTTCCTCCAAAAGGTTGTTATCCAGAAGTTAGATATGCAACATCAACTTTACCCAGTTATTATTTAGATACTAGAATTGAAGCAACAATAAACCCCTTCCAATTATGTGATAATGCGACAGATGAGGTTTCGTACACATTTGGTACAAGTAATCCAAGTCAACTATCAGCAAATAAACAATATGTTAACTATTGGACTTCAGATAAAGGTATAAGAAAATAAGCCTGTGTTTAAATTAACAGCACAATTAGGTGAGATGAGGCCTGATTATTGTTTAGATAGAGATGATTGTGAAGATGAATTCAACGATAATTCAAGATATAGTTGTAATGTGGCTGGTGATGAATGGTGTAGTTTTTCTACACAAGCACTTATATTAACTCCGAACAATGAGTATAAGACTGATTTAACTCAAAGTGGTACTTATCCTTATTGGTATTGGGTTTATCCATTTTAATAATCTTAATAATTAGCTATATGAAAAAAATAACATACATCTCTCTTGTTTTTGTTGTATTTTTCTTATTACTTATTTTGTCCTACACTCTTTTGACATACAATGAGAATAATGTTCTAAAAGATCAACCTGAAAAATTCATTATAAAGTCTTTATCATCCAACAAAAATAAAATAATAAAAACTGAGAGTATTATCAATAACTCTAGATTGGTTGATTTATTTTTAATTTCTGAAAAAGTAACTAAACAAAAAGCTGATGACCAGATCAGTTTTGGCTATTGTGAGGAAAATAATTATCCAGATAATAAAAAAATAGAATTAGTATATTATCAAACATTTATTTCTTTTCCTTATAAAAAGCATGTGTTAGTATGTATTACCTGATCAAATTAATTTGTAGTATTTAACTTCAAAATACAGTATATGAATATAGCAGATCTTATTCTTATCCCATTTGGGAGTAGTAAACCAGATGAAATTATTGCTAATAAGTCTTATGTAAACTACTGGACTGCGGACAAGGGCGGAAGAGATAGACCAGTATTTAAATTATCACCTCAACTTGGAGAGATGAGGCCAGATTGGTGTGGTAACAGACTTATTATGCTTGCCTATAGTAAATAATTGGCTTCGTATTTGGTATGTGTCATTCTGGACTCGATTCAGAATCTTATCAAAGCCCTTCACGGCTTTTTCTGTACAAATAATAATATATGTGTTAACTATCATAGCTATATGAAATCTCAAACAAAGATTTATGATGTAGCAATAATTGGCAGTGGAATCAGTGGGTCGTCACTTGCTTGTATTCTTGCCAAAAAAGGATTGAGTGTAATAATCTTTGAGCAAAATTCCCATCCGCGTTTCGCCATCGGTGAGTCAATGATTCTGGAGTCTTCCGAGATGATGAGGTCTCTTGCCAAATTCTACGATGTTCCAGAAATTAACTATTATAGCTCAGTCAAAACCGCCACCAAGACGGTCAATAGTTATGGAGTCAAAAAACATTTTGGGTTTGTATTGCACCAAGAAGGTGAAGTTGCAACAGATGATGATGTTCTTCAAGCTATAATTCCTGACAAACCATATGGTCACGAGATTCATATATTCAGGCAAGACTCAGATTATCTACTTCTGCAAGCAGCTATCAAATATGGCTGTGAAGTTCACCAAAAAACCACTGTAGAAGATATCACTCTCCAAAAAAACAAAGTAATTATCAAAACCCCCAAAGAAAATTTTCAAGCCAAGTTCGTTGTCGATGGAGGGAATTTTGGGTCAATCATCCGCAAAAACTCAACCTCCACTCCAAAGAAATGCGAACCCAAGCCAGAGGACTTTTTACGCATATGATTAATGTTGGTGAGGTAGAAGATGGTATGGAGCTAAGTCACCAGTTACCTTGGAGAATGAATCAAGGAACACTTCACAACTTATTCGATGGAGGCTGGTCTTGGGTAATTCCTTTCAATAATCACCGTAATTCCAAGAATAATCTTGTCAGCGTTGGGCTTCTACTGGATCCTGATAAATATTCTTACAACAAAAATATTTCTCCAGAGAACGAGTTTCAAAATTTTCTGACCAAATTCCCTTCTATCCAAAAACAATTCGCCAATTATCGAACTGTTATGACTTGGGTCAACGCACCATCAGCAATTCAGTTCAAATCAACTCAGTCAATGGGTGATCGGTGGGCTCTTCTTGCTAGTAGCAACGGGTTTGTAGATCCACTTTACTCCAAAGGAATTTATTATTCGATGGTCTCAGTCTCAATACTGGCTGGGAATATTATTGAAGCCTGCCAAAAAAATACTAACTTGGAGCCATACCAAAAAGCCTACAACAAAGTGATGTTAGACTATGTAACAAGCAATGACGATCTGGTTTATTATTCGTACAAATCTTTCGCTAGCAAAAAAATGTATCGGCTGTATTCAGTAATCTGGCTAATTGGAGCCTATAATGAATATCTCAAACTCACAACCATTAGAGCTTTCTCAAGCAATTATAAACAGTTCAACAAAAAGTTACTTCAACTAAGAATGGTTGGGGGAGGGTTCAAGGAATTTGATACCCTTGAAAACAAGATTCACAAAATTATGGACAAATATATTGGTGGAGAGAACTCTCCAGAAAAAAGTCGAGCATCTTTTTAAAGAAGGTTCAGCAATTATTTTGGATACCAATTGGGTCCCTCAAGTTTTCAAAGACCTTCTACAAGGCAAGAATCATCTACCAAAGCGTAAAATCAGGTTAGACTTATTCAACCCCAACTCAGGCTTTATGAAAACAGCATCTTACAAGAAACACTTCTTTGAAGACAAAACAATGTTGGATGTAATCAAATTCTTCGCTCAAGAAAGCTTGAATAATAAGTAAAGCATTAACCATGAATATAAGAAGTGCATCCTTTTTAAAAATAATTATCTTAGTTGTAGGACTTTATTTATTATTATCAATCTTTTTGTACACATCCTCTTCAAATAATACTAAAGAAAGCATTGATCGAATGAGAATATTGCAGGAAAGAAAAGAAGCTTTGAACATAAAGTCACTTAGTTTTATAAATAGTCAGGAGATCCAAGAAGGATTAAAAGGAGGGGATTTAGATATTAATTTTGTAAAAATACAGTGGGAAGAGTTAAGGATTATAAAAAATGCAAATATTGATGATTATGAAAGTTGTTTCGATACTGAGTCTAAAAATGGTAATGTCACCACTTACGAATTCACATTTCGTAAAAGACACTTTCTAATTCCATTTCCTCTAGAAATCTATACAGTCAGCTGCAATTATTAGGGTTTATGAAAATCTCGCTGACAATAAATTTTGATACAAATATATCAAGAAGTGCAACATATCCGTATTGGTATAAGACGTATGCTAGATAAAGCTAAGATAAAAGTAAAGAATCATTGCAGCAAAATTAAAATAATTGTTTTATTACTTCCTATTATTTTAAACACTTTGGTTTTATTAATCGATTTCTTTAGTTTTATTATGGTTATTCCATCTAGATATAGCCTATTCCTCAACCCAAATTTATCAAACCCAATTTATCAATTAATCTGGATTTTATTATTTAGTTTAATATTTAAAGGTGATAGTTCTATTGAACGTTTAAGATCAGTATTAAACAAATTAGTCATGAAGGCTTTGACATTTGGATATTTTACATTTTCATTATTATCATTGTTATTCAATCTATATTCTAATCAAAGTAGCTGTATATTTTTTCCTATTTATAGAATTAATAATAACTATGGGCTTGAGGGTAGATTCAACATTTATGCTCCCAAATATAGTGTAATATTTTTGGAAAAAATTGGATATGAAGTGAGTAACGGAATCTCATTTTCAAATCCTGACATATCTGAAACAAAAAAAATAAAATTATTGAGTGTTATAATTATTAATTATAATTACCTCTTCCCAATGTTTGGCTCTCTTGAGTATACAAGACTTTTTTGGTTAGCATTTTCTGTTTGTTGAAGCAGATTTAGCAATTCATCTCCGCCAAATTCATTAATACTCTTCGAAATTTTTGCTACAAAATAATCTGATCCTGAATTGAACATTTTGTTAGTTCTAAGCCAGGTGAATATTATTCTACTATCTGTAAATCCAGCTCTAGGGCCAATCAATAAAAAAACTTGCAGGGTATTTAGGTCAAATTTTTCCGAGAACATCTCCATAAATATTTCAAACCTATCAGCCAGTTCCAAATAATTATTCTCACTCTCAATCCTGTCAATCTCATCAAGGTCAATAGTATCAAGCTCAGTCTCTTTTGAGTTGACAAGTGATACTCTGTAGGCTAAAAATATATTATCTAAATAAAAAATTATGGAATTATTAATTGGCATAAATGTAGTAATTGGGGTGATTTTGTTGACTTTAGTATGGCTAATGTATTCAAAAAGTCAACTAATGGTGAGGTTAACTCTGATGAAATCATCAACAAAGTTGGAGCCGGTCTATCCCAACAACAGATCCAATTCCAGACAGAGACGAGCAAAAATCTTCAAGAACTCGCTTCAAAATTTACCGAACTACAATCCAAGTTAGAAGGTAAAATAGAGTTGGAGCTTAACAATATCAAATTTGGTCAAAGCCAGCACCTTGATAAAACGGGTGAACTTTTCAATGACCAGAACCAAAAGCAAATAATTCATTTTGAAAAACTCAAAGGCGAGAATCTCAACTCGCTCCAAAGAATTAGCGAAGTTGTTTCCAAGCAATTATCCAATTCTATTCAAGATATTCTCAACCACAACAAGAACAACTTTGAGCAATTAGCCAAAATCAACAATGAAAAACTTACTCAAATCCAAGGTGAGATAGACAAACGTCTCACCGAAAACCTCCGTCAAAATCTTAAGTCCTTTGAAGATGTTACCAAAAATCTTGGTCATATGCAATCTACCGCCCAAAAAATGATTGATTCCACCAAGTCAGTTGATAAACTCAACAATATCTTTGAGCGAACCAACTCCAAAGGCTTTGGAAACTTTGCCGAAAACTACTTGGAAACTATTCTCAGTGAACATCTCAACGTCCGAGATTGGTCCAAACAGGTCCAAGTCCCAGACTCTCAAGATAAGATCGATTTTATGATAACAGTTGGTGGTAAAAAAATTGGAATCGATAGCAAGTTCCCAGTTACAGCTTATCAAGATTATTTGGATGGTGATTATGAAAACAAATCCAAACTCAAAAAAGCTTATCTCAAACAAGTCCTAACCATGGCCAAAGAAATCTCTCACAAATATTCCAAACCAGGTTTTATAGACACGCTATTTTTGTATTTGCCAAGTGATAGTATGTACAACGAGGTGGTCAATGATCCCGAGATAATGGAAGCCATTCACAAGACCAAAGTAACCCCAGTGAGCCCAACCACAATCTTCCCTATTATTCTGCTCGTTAACGCTTATGAGTTCAAACTCAAAGTCAACGAAAACGCCGAGATGATCATCCAAGGTCTCCAAAAAGTATCCAAAAATGTCGACTCATTCCGAGAAGAATTCCGCAAGTTAGGCGACAAAATCCGCCAAGCCCAAACCAACTACGACGTAGCCGATAAAAACCTAGTAGGCTTACAAACCAACATCCTCAAACTCGAATCCGCAGAAATCAAACAAGAAGAACAACTCCTAGAACTCGAATAGAAATATTAGATTAGTATATAATATATGATAAATAATTTATACAAAAGAATTTTAGGATTAGCATCTAATATCACAAAAAATGATAATAAATATTTTAATAAAGACCTTATTTATATTTTGAATAAGATTGGTATTATTTTGATTATTATATCCGCAGGATTTGTATTAACATCAAGAATATTTTGGTTAACAGAATCAATTGATTTTGGCTCAGATCAAGCAAGAGATCTTAACACAGTTATTGATTATATCTCTAGTGGTAATCTACCACAATATGGTCCAATAACATCAAGAGGTTTTAATATTTTTCCACACTATTATTATTTTTTATATCTAAGTGTTATGTTCTTTGGGAATAGTCCTCTTGTTCACATACTTATTAATTCTATTTTTAACGTAATTAGTTTAATTCTATTAATTTTTTTATGTGGTCAAATATTCTACAAGTCAAAATATAAATTATTCATACTTGGTATAATATCAACAATATACTCTTTTAATCGAGACTTAATTTGGCAAGCAAATACTATGTGGAATCCAAATTTTTTACCCTTATTTTTGCTTATTCTCATAACTCTACTATTTAAAATGATAGATATTAGTAGTAATAATATTAAAGTAATCAAACCATCTTTTATAAAATATAGTTTGTTTTGTGGAGCTATTAGCTCAATAATGATGGGTTTACATGGTTCTAGTTTTATTATATTGCCAATCTTTACAATATTAATTGGGGTTTTATTTGAAAAAAAGTTAAAAAATATTTTTTATATTTATAATTTTATTGGGTGGTTTATATTGTCCATAAGCTATTTTTTCGTTGAAATTAATAATAATTTCTCTAATACTATTAGATTTTCTTATTTAATATTAACAAATGGTAAAAACTACATTGATTTTAATTTGTTTCAAAGATTTGTTTTTCTATTCCACAACGCATTTTATTCTTGGGTTGATATCATAACAGAGGTTTATTTACCCAAAACACTTTCCACATATATAATTTTTATTTCAATCTTATCATTCTCAGGATTAATAATAAGTTCAAAAAATAATAAAAAAAATAAAGTGTTATTGATTCTTGCTTTAGTCTATATTTTATCGTCAGCTAATTTGACTGGATTAAGCCACTTGCATTTTATGTATTTTGCATATTTGCTGCCACCAATAGGAGTTATCTTGTTATTAGAAAGATTACAGTACCAAAAAGTATATTCAAAAGTAATATTGGTATTCTCAATTTTTATTTATATACTCTCTACACAAGCTAACTATAAAGATATTGATAAATACTACAATCAAAAATTTAACGATACTTACAGAAGTATATCCTTTCAAGATACAACGGATATTCTAAATTTTGCTAAACAGAATAATATAAGCAAGATTTGTTTATTTGTTTTGAATAAAGATATACATAGTGATTCTTTCGAGTATATTAAAAAAAATATACTAAATCTTAATCTCATTATAGAAATAAACTGCTTACCTAAAAATAATGAATTACTGGTAATCTTTAAAGGAAATGGATCAATCGAATATCCTGAGGATTTAATATACTTAACTTTAAGGATGTAAGTATATCTAAAAATTATTATTTATATGAAATTCAATAAGATAACTATAGGATTTATATTTGTTTTTCTATTGTTATTACAAATTTGTTTTTGTTTAATGAGAAAAATCATGTAAATTATATTATTAATAATGTTGCACATAATTGGTATTTGGATACTGATAAAGATGGTTTGTCTGACAGAAATGAATTTTATGTATACATGACAAGTCCTTATACCTTAGATACTGACAAAGATGGTTTTAATGACTATATTGAAGTATTGAATTGCTACAATCCAGTTGATTATAGTCAAGGTAAACTGTTGTTCTATGAATCTGCTCTTTGGAGAGAGCTAGCTAGGATATATGGAATAGAAGGAGAGATTTTAGAGCAACTTGATGCTGATGGAATTAGTTCAAAATGCGAGGAAAATAATGTTAAAATAAGACCGTATTGACACTATTATTTTTTTTTGCTAAGTTTTGCTTAGCAATATCATTGCTTTTTAATATGACTTTATTTAAAAAAAATCTCAATATAAATATCTTTTTCGGTGGTTTGTTTACATTGGTGTTATTGGTAAATGGAATTAGTGCAAGTGCTAGCACAACATCACCCTTTTGGGATGCTGGAACAAGTGGAACTGGTTATCAAAATATTTATTTTAATTCTGGGTTTGTTGGTATTGGTAAAGCTCCATCAAATAGACTGGATGTAGCTGATAATTCAATTGTGAGTAACACCGCTTACTCTGGTCAATACTTATTCCAAGGTTTTGATAATACAGGGGGTAATAATATAGGTACATTTGGTGTGTATAAAAATAGTGGCGTAAACCAAGGTTGGGGTAAGTTATCAATCAATGGAGGAAATCCTGGAAACGGAACTGGTTATGTAGGATTAAGATTGACTAACCCTCTTTATCCATTAGATGTAAATGGAGAGATTCATACAAATTCTAACTTATTTACTGATGGTAAAATAGTAGCTACAGATATTGGTAAGGCAGCAGGTTCAAGATTTTTAGAGGTAGGTGATGATACATATATGACTGATTTAGATCAAGCAAACACTCTTGGAATATATGGTAATCAAAATAGCAACCAAGTCCGTATCAAATTAGGATCCAATGGTGGCTGGTTGACTAGTAACAATGGAGAAGTTTGTTTAGGTGCATGTTAGATAAAAATCAATAAATATTATATATGTTAAAAAAACTTATTATCTTGTTTTTAATAGTGTTTAGTGGATTGGTTTTTGTTTTTAATATACAATTATCCAACAGTGTTGATGCTCAAACTGATATTCCTGAATTAGACGAAACAACAAAAACAGAAATAAAAAAAAGTTCTGCTGAGTATTTTGATAGAAAACAAGAAGAAGTATTTATAGGTAACGAAGAAAAATATGAAGACTATTTAGCTGGGGTAGTATTTGTAAAAGCAAAAGATGAAAGCGAACCACAATTGACTAGGTTTATTGGTAAATTGGAAAATGGTAAATATATGATTGCGCTTCAATATACTACAAAATTTGATAAACTTCTTCCTGAAATTCCTGATGAACTCATTTTAGATGAGGCTAAGCAGTACCTTTTTTCTACTGAAAAGGCTGCAAAAGAAAAAGATAAGAAAAACATTATTAGTTCTTTTTTTCAAACAAAAGTATTCGCAGTTGGATCTAATCCAGATAATGTTCCTTTACAACTTCCATATGGAGCTAATGAGAATTGGGGTATGACTGGTGGACCACACAACGCTATTGTTTTTAACGGTCCTAAACCATGGGCTTCAGTTGATTTAGCTAAAAGTACTCCAGGAATTGTTAGAGCATCAGCAAATGGAACTGTTAGTTATTCAACAAGCTGTCCAAATTTTGTTAGCATATCTCATTTAGGTGGTTTGGAAACAACCTACTATCATTTAACTAATATTCAAGTATTGAATAACCAAGTGGTGACAGCAAACACTTATTTGGGTGATATTTCAATTCAATCAGGTTGCGGAGGAAGTGCATCTGGACCACATGTACATTTTTCAACAAGGATAAATGGATCTTATCAAGATATTGAGGGTTTAAATTTTAGTGGTTGGGGATTTTCTGAAGGAAATAATAATTATGAAGGTTGTGTCTCAAATGGTACTATAACGAATTGCCTTCCTGGGACTGTTTCATATAATGTAAATTATACCAATGGTTGTAACCCTCCAATTTCAGGAGATTGGAATATTACATCTAGTTGTGATTTTGTTGGAGCTGCCACTGCACCAGCAAATGTTATTGTCAATAACAATTCGACATTGCGTATCAAAAATGGAGCTTCTCTTAACATAAATATGACAAGCAACAAAATCGTTGCCAAACCAGGATCAAGGTTAATTATTGAAAGTGGAGGAAAGGTTTACTAAATATAATAACTATAACTATTGAAACCTGCTACACTGCAGGTTTTACTTTTACATAAAATCATAATTATAGTAACACAATAATCAGTTTATTCAGCAAAACTAATCCCAAAAAAAACAGCTACTCTTTCAAGTAACTGAAAACCTGCTATACTATGTTTGCATTTTCTTGCAAAACTAGCTCATATAGTTTTGGAGTATAACTAAGATACTCAACTTCGAAATCTGGAAGTTTTTCTACAAAATACTTTGAGTGTTCTTTTCGCCAATATGAATCAAAGTTGTAACAATAAGTTGATTCTGCAATTATGATAATTAGCTCAAGGTAATTCTCTTTTTGCCAATTAACCATATTAAGTAGGTTATTTATTTCTGACAATTCTTGCTTAGTTAAGAACCTAGAAAACAATTCAATAATACTAATGAAACCTTTTTTTGTGAGCTGATCGTACTTATTATTGAGCCATTTTTTTGTGTCATTCACACTTTTGATATCAAGGTTGAATCCTTTACTCAAAAGCAGTAAAAACAGTATACGTTTTTTCTCAGTATCTGATATATAATCACTAATTTGACTCATCCAATCTAGTTCAAACGAATAGTAAAAATATGCAACTTTACAATCATGTTCAATAAAATATGATTTCCAAAAATAGTAAATATCTTTGAACGAATCTAAGTATTTGAATTTGAATCTTTCTTTTGCTATAATTTTTTCTAACTCTTTCTCGTATTTTGAAATTTCAACATAGTATTCAAAAATCTGTTCTGATCCGCAAATGTTTAAATAACTATAATAGTTGTCACCAAGTTTTTTGTAGTTTATGACCAAAAACAAACAATAATAAGGAAAATAAATTTCTTTATCTAGCTTTATACCAAATCTTGATTGTAGTTGATAATCCAAGCTAGAATTATTCTTCCAAATCTTCAATTTTTTGGGAAGAATTTTTTTAATTTGACTTGTGTCGTAATTCTTATTTGAGATACCCTCTTTAATATTTAATCTGGTTATAACAAAAAGAGTTATTGAAGATGCTGCTAGTTGAGATATTAAAAAAGTCAAGTTACTCATAAAACTAAACCTCCAAAACTACGAAAAGATATGACTACTTTTTTCAAAAATGTCAAGAAAAATACCTGCAATTAAACAGGTATTGGATTTTGTATTTAGTAACTTGGAGACAATATCTCTGTACTATTATTATATTCTACAACACGATAATACACTTTTAACTCATTCAATAAATCTTTTAACAAATTTCTCATCAAGCCATCTCGATCGATGACCAGAATCTGGATCTCAACCAAAACTTTGATAAATGGAGTTTTGCGAAATAGGGCTAGAATATATCTAAATACCAAATTACTATCAGACTCAAATGTCAAAGCTGTTCTGTTGCGGCTCACAAAAATCCTAACAATATTAAGCTCAATATTCTCTTCCATCATTAGTAGTTATCTCCATAACACCCCTTGAATATAGCACATATTTGGACTTTAGTCAAGGTTAGAATAATTAATCAGGAGGTTATAATTTTCAAAAAAGTATTTAGCAATTTAGTATTTCCTGAGTTGATCAAAAACAAAAACTCATTCAAATTTTACTAATCTTAATAATAATTACAAATTTATGACCATCTTTGAAAAGTTTTTTAACAAATCAATCAGCATAATATTACCATTGATTATTAATTTTTTGGCAATATTTTACAAATATAATTATCGTAGGTTTTTTGTATTGGAAACAGTAGCTAGGATTCCATACTTTAGCTATTTATCGGTACTTCATCTTTATCAATCCTTAGGAGCAAAACCGTCTATCGATTTACTCAGTCTTCATTTTCAGGAGTCAATCAACGAAACATATCATCTAAGAATAATAGAAGATTTGGGAGGAGGATCGAACATTTTAGATAAAGTTTTTGCCCGAACACTCGGAATTGTATACTACTGGTTGGTGGTTATCTTATATTTGATTGCACCAAGATCTGGTTACTATCTGATGGAGCTTGTTGAATCTGAAGCTGTCCTAAGCTATAATAAATTTTTGATAAAAAATAAGAAACAACTAACCAAACAACCCATCACAGAAATAGCCAAAGAATACTATTTTGGTGATTTTCGAATGGAACCCAAAGAACAAAATACCAAAAAAAATGTAACAATGTACGACGTATTTGTAGCAATTCGAAATGATGAAAAAATTCATACCCAAGATATGAACAAGTCTATTGAAAACTATTCAAGTTATTTTGTTTGAGATTTTCCTTATTCTGCCAAAAAAAGCAAGAGTAATCATATTTTTTTATCTATAAATTAATTTGACAGGTTCAAAACATATTGACATTATGTTTTTGTTGTGCTAAATAAAGCATATAACGTTGTGGAGAATTGTTTTGAAAAAAATAATTACCAAAAAAAAGACATTATTATCTATTCAATACTCGTTCTTCTGGTGCTTTCAAGTGTTCTATCAATTGTTTTGATACCACTTTTGGAACCTCTTCTTGGGCCATATATTTCCAAATACGGAGATAACGTCTTTGGTTGGGTAATTTTCTTTATTCTAAGAATCATAACTGTTGTTTCATTCCAAATAAAACTTGGGATAATTGCAATACTATATCATAGATCAATTGGTCTTTACAAATCATTATTGATTTCGATTCTAGTCTTTGTTATTGGAGGAAATATTAATTATTTTCTAGGATACAAATACAACAAAAAAATCTACAAGATCTTTATGTATTTTTTGGCAGGTAGAAGTTGTGTCAAAAGTATCAAAAAAATCCAAAAATTTGTTACCAAGTCTCAGACGAGATCAATTTTGTTTTATTTTGCTTTTTCTTATGTGCAAATGTCCTATATCTCAGGAATGCAAAAACAAGAATACAAAAACTTCCTGGTCAGCTTAACTTTAGGGGGTATCTACACAACCAGTTTGATGCTTTCAAGAGATCTTCTTGTTGACAAAAACAACTCCATATATTTATTATTGGTAATAGTCCCAATGTTTATTACTTGGTCAATTACTGGAGGGTTTTTACTTCAAGAAAAGCTAAACACCAAATAGTTTTTTGGGCCTAATTCCCCGCAGTAGCTGCGGGGTTGTTTTTTGTACAAATATATAATCTAGCTTGAAGGCTTTTATCAACGTATACAATAAATTACGGGTTTTATACCAAAAACAAGCTCTTAATTGACAACTGATAGATTTGATGCAATATTTCCTAAATGTTAGATAGAATCAGGAATTTTTCGATAATTGCTCATATTGATCACGGTAAGTCTACTTTATCAGATAGGATGATGCAACTAACACAAACAGTTTTGGATAGAGATCTCAAAGAGCAAACATTAGACAAAATGGATCTCGAAAAAGAACGGGGTATTACCATAAAATTGCAACCAGTTCGTATGGAATACGTATATAAGCCAAGGTTATCTAAGGGTTTGCAAAACACTCCAAATCGTAACTTAATTCTCCATCCAAAAGAAGATTGGCAAAATCAATTGTTCATTTTGAACCTTATAGACACACCAGGTCATGTAGATTTTGCTTACGAAGTTAGTCGTTCTTTAGCCGCCTGTGAAGGAGCTGTGCTTGTCGTTGACTCAACACAAGGAATCCAAGCTCAAACTTTAGCAAATCTATACAACGCCATGGAACTTGACCTTACTATTATACCAGTCCTAAACAAAATTGATTTACCAGCCAGCGATGTCCATACAAGAGCAGTAGAAATCAAAAAAATTCTCGGATATGAGATTGAAGATATAATCAAAGTTAGCGGTAAAACCGGAGAAGGGGTTGATTTGCTTCTTCAAACTATAGTTGAAAGAATCCCACCTCCTACAGAGTTATATACTTGACAAATCATCCAATATATAGTATATTACTCTCATACATTTATGAGGAAAAACCCTTGGAAAACCACAATCCAAACCCTCTGGAATAAGCTCCAACCTAAAAAACATCCCCAAGTATAATAACTTAGGGATTGTGTTTTACTTTTCTTGGAGTGTGCAGACAATATCCAAACTCTCTTTGAACTCTTGTATGGAGCTACTTAGTCTCCTTAACTCTATAGCCACTTGTCCTCTTGTAGAGATACAAGTTCTTTTAGTCTCTTCTTTTGGATTGTTACACTTTTGGGAAGAATAAGTCACACTAGCAGTAATACTATTATTGCTACCAAATGGATTAGCATGGTTACTAGCTTGTAAACTACCACCCAGTCCACATTGATTTGCGAGACCATTGAAGCTACCATTAACAAAATTACCACTACCAATAGAAGTAGGATAACTTGGATATGAAGTTGATATTCCTTGATTCAAACTAGGGGTAGTAGGTGAATTCACTGGAGTAGATTCTGGAATAGTACCATCACTGTTATAGATTTCTTGAGCCAAAACAGGATTAGCAAAACCCAAACAAAATAGTAAAAAACAACTAACATATTTCATAGTCAAATTCCACAAAATTAGATTGTACTAATACCTAGTATACACCATAAAACAGGCATTGTCAAATGAAAACAACCCAACTAAAAACTCCACTTGACATTAAAAAAAACATGCTAAGATAGAAGTTAGTTAGAGATAGTTGCTACAACAATTAACTCTATTTCTATTATTACATGTTCTAACTCAATTCAAAAGGAATTAAATTGATGAAAGGGATTCTGGACAAAACTACAAACTTTGTCAAGACTAGCACTATCAAAGCCCTTACTTTCCAAATATGACCAATCTGTGGCCTCATTGACTTTTGACTTGTCTTCTGTTTATTTATTCTATTTTGTTAGCTTTTTTACTTTTATATATTTTGATGCAAGGGTTATGAATATAGGAAGAGATTTTCCCATAAGCTGGATGACATTTGTGATAATTGTATTTTTTGCATTCTTTGAAGAAGTAATCTTCAGATTCCCTTTGACCAAAAAAAGTCTGTTCAGTGGATTATGGGTTTTTACTTTGTGCTATCATGTGTACTTTACTACAATTGGAAGTCGAATACGGAAGGAAGTATTTACAGGAGTAACTCCAATATTTTTATTATCTGCATCAGTCTTCGCATTAGTCAATCTATCAGGTAAATACCAAAATAATTATTTCTATAAATTACTTATATTAACCAAATAAATTTAGAACCTATTTATCTGTGTTTTTGTTTACTATGATGCATATATCCAACTATGAAACCTCCAAAGAAAATTTCATAGCAACATTTTTGTTTGTCTTTTTTATGCATTTTCCAAAGGCAGTGTTTCTAACTTGGGTTAGAATTACTCATAAAAATGGGTTCTGGAAGGCATATGCTTTTCATCTTACAAACAATTTGATACTTATATTTTTACCACTATAATTCTCTAAAATGGCATTTGTATATTGTTAATATCATCTACGTCAATCTCTGGAAGCTCTTCTTGAGGAGTTACATCTTTTTTGGTTGAGGAAGGGCTAGTAGTGTTGGCATCATCTTCTGTCCCAGATTGGTTTTGTTGTTGAAGTGCTTGAGACTCTGCTTTGGTAGACAGAATCTCTAATTCTCTAACTGTAATATCAGTTGCATAGCCTTTGGTTCCATCTGGTTTGTCCCACGAACGGTTTTTGAGAGCTCCCATCACTGCAACCTTAACACCTTTAGTCACATATCTTTCAAGAACTTCAGCTAATTTTTCCCAAGCAGAAAGGTTAAAATACTGAGTAATTTCTTGCCCATCCTTGTTCTTACCATCATTGATTGCCAACGAAAATGAGGCTACTTTGGATCCAGATTGGGTTGTCCTTATCTCAGGATCTTTAGTTAATCTTCCTATTAAAAATACTCTATTCATACAAAACTATTTATTAAAAATTTAAATTATTTATCGTCAGCCACTTCCATAATGGGTTCAGCTTCGACTTCTTTTGGAGCATTATTACTAGAAAATATCTGAAGAG
>JAAUSE010000009.1 GCA_012031925.1 Candidatus Altimarinota bacterium | reverse complement strand
ATAATTAATATAATTTATAGTTGATAATTTTTAAATAGGTCTGCAAAGTAATCCAATTCTTTATAGAACTTTTATTCTCATACAAAGAGCTTGGCTTGTGAATAGGTTTGAGATTAATTGATTGAGATAAAATACGGTTTTTTGGAATCAAACCTTCAAGATTAATTTTATAAATATAATCCGGCAGTTTGTTATGAACACTTAAAAAATCCAAGGACTTAAGTTTTTTTAATTTTTTGTAAACCGGCTGTAAGTATATCTTATTTTCTGCTCTACCCAAAATAAATCTATCACATAAGTCTTCTGGTCTATATTCACTATAACGTAACAAACTCCAAAAATTGTCTTTTTTTTTAAGCAACAACTGAAAAGTTTTTTCAACCTTTAAAATTTTCAAAGTAAAATTAGCAACTGAGAAAAGATAAAGTTGAATAGATCTTCTTCCATCCTGAAAATCCAACACCAGAAACTGGTTTTTATTCTTTTTATAACTTATCCTTTTCAACTTTGCTGTCCATAAAAAAATCTCTTGAGAATCCAAACTCTCTATTCCAAAAGGAACAATTTTTTGAATTCGAAATGGAAAGTAGGTTATAAAGTCATACAGGCTAAAAAACCCTGATTCTTGAAGTTTTTTTGTTTGAGCAGAGGTAAGAAATCTAGATAACTCAGACATAAAATGAATTAATGCAAGTTAATTTGAATAAAGTCAAGACAATATAGAACCTGTCCAAATTCTTGACAATTTTACAAAATTAGCTGAATATTGCTCACAAGCACGGCGCTATCGTCTAATGGTTAGGACACAGGATTTTCATTCCTGCAATCGGGGTTCAATTCCCCGTAGCGCTGCCATTATATTGATACTAACATATCAATATACTGAAATATTAGTAAAATTTATAATTTTACGTTAAGGTATTTCCTTACATCCCGTCAGGAATATATTTTTGTGTTAATTTACGAATGTTTCAAAACTTCTAGGTTTTGTCACAATGTTGAGGTACCCATAAACTTAACAATACAAAGTGTCAAATTACAAGATAATTCAAAACACATTTAGTAATTTTACTTAACCAAATAATCTAGTGTTGCGCCTCCGCCCATTGAAACCCAATCAAATTTTCCTAAAATATTTTTATCTATTGAGCTAACAGTATCACCTCCACCATTAACTTTATAACAATTTTGCAAACTAGTAATAATTCTGGCAATTTCTTGAGTACCAAAATCATACGGTTTTTTTTCGTAATAACCAACAGGACCATTCCAAAAAACTGCTTTTGAACCAACTAGTTTGTTTTTATATTTCTCAATTGTTGCAGGCCCAAGATCTACCGCTAATATTTGATTAAAATCTTTCATATAAACAAAGTCAACTGGTAATACAATTCTATTGGAATATATTTGTAATATTTTTTTTGCTTTATGAACAAAGTTCATATCATATTTAGAATTATGAATCTTTGGAGTTGATTTATCTATATAACTCATCGCCTCAACAAAAGGAAAACAAAGCTGACCACCTAAAAAAAGCTGATCACATTGATGTAATATTTTTTCAACAAAATCCAATTTTGTTTCCAATTTTGCACCCCCCATAATCACACTAATTGGTTTATTACTATTTTTGAATCGATCAAGGTTTACAATTTCTTCTTTATAAGACAAACCATAATCCCAATCAAGAATATCTTTAATCTCAGTATTTGTAGCTTCATTTCTATGACTAACAGCAAAGGCCTCATCCACAAAATAGTCAGCCAATTGAGCATACCTTGAAGCTATTTTCTTTCTAACACTAGGTTCTATACTCTTCTCACCTTCTTCAAATCTTGTATTCTCAAGCAAATATATTTCTGAATTATCTCGTTCAATTTTATTTTTCAAACTTCCAAACCCATTATTATATTGATTATAAAAAATAATATTTTTGTTCAAAATACTCTCAATCACTGGAACTAGCTTTTGCAAACTCAATTCAATATTATTACCATCTGGCCTACCCCAATGTGACAATAAAATTACGCAATTATTATTCTTCAGTAGAATGTTAATTGTCTTTTTCGAATCAAAAATTCTATCAATACTCTCAAGAGTAGGAATATCATAATTAACTCTAACTAAAACTCTAGAATTCTTTAAGTTTTTAATATCCATATTTAGTAAGTTTAATGACATACCAATAATTGACAACATCATAATATCAAAATAAATTAAAGTAAATCTAAAAATACAATGAATTACAAAAAACAACTATCCTTGCATTTCTATTTTTTAGCTTTGGTTTAATTCTTCGTATTATTCATATCAACCAACTAGGTCATTATTTTGATATAATAACAACCCAAGCAGAGTGGGGTAAAAACGCCTATCAAATGGGTATTCTTAATTTTTGGAAAAATTATTCAGGCTACTTTGACTACATGCCATTAAGTGTAGTTTTTGAAAGTTGGATCTACTCTCTTGTTAAGAATACTAAAGATCCTTATTTCGGATTTAATGTCATTCTCAAAATCTTCAATTTAATAATCGATTTATTGATTAGTTTATTAATTATTTTTTTACCCAATTTAATAAAAAATACCCCAACCATAGATCTAAATAATCGCATCCTCATTAGTTCAATGTTTTTTGCTAGCCCATCAATTAGTTTTATTTCAAATATTTGGGGACAAAATGATTCTTTGATAGCATTGTTTGCAATTCTTGGTATTACCACATTTTATCTAAAAAATTTTCATATCTACTCTCAAATTATTCTTTCTAGCTTTTTTATCACTCTAGGTTTTTGGATTAAGCAGCAAACAATTTTAGCTTTGCCAGCTGTATTTTCGATTATTGGTTTTCAAAAAAAATAACCAGTTTTTTATTATATCTTACCTGTGTGGTATTTGCTACAATTTTTATGATTACCCCATTTTATTTAGCTAACAAAAATAGGCTTACAGAAGTAATCTTAACAGTTGCTAACAGAGATAATAATACAACAAACGGAGCAAACAATTTTTGGATGTTAATTGATAAGGTAGGAAATGCGAATCAATTATATGTAACAAAAATAAGTGTTGATAATCTTTCTAAGACAATCCTAATTTGCCTTGGTCTATTTACTATTATAATGTTTATAAAAAAATACTATAAATATTTTACTCACAAATACACACTTCCTTTAGAATGCACTTTGAATCTAACGCTAATTCTTAATACAATCTATTTTTATTTTGGCACCAAAATGCATTCTAGATACCTGCATATAGGATTAGTTTGTAGTTTTTTCCTGTTAATTTTTCCCAGTTATTTTAAAAACACAAAATATATTACATCAATAGCTCTTCTCAATCTAGGATACTTTATAAACCAAATAACAACTTATAATGGAGATCCTAAAAACATACAACCAGCTTGGATAGGACAAATTCTTCAGCCACTTAGCAACCTATTTTTAAATCAACTTAGTAGCGTTTTTATAATGCTTAGTTTGCTACTTCTTCTCATTGATTTATATTCAAGAAAAGTTGATTTTACCAAAAGCTTAACCTAAATACTCCACTACCTCTCCTTCCCATTTTCCTATGATTTTTAACTGACCAACTACTTTTGCCTCATCTCGAAGTCTATTAGCAATTATAGATACTGCTTCAGTTAGTTTGGCAGGGTTAACCTTGGAAGTATCAAAAAAGACCCACAGCTCTTTACCACCTTTAACTACAAAACTTTTATTGACTCCGTATACACTTTCAGTAATTTCCTCAAACTTAGCCAACCTTTGATAATACTCAGCACTCTCTTGTTTGCGTGCTCCAATTCTTGATGCACTGATTTTATCAGCAACAGCTACAATAGCAGCTTCAATTACCAAGTTATCACCAAAGTTACTAGAAATATTTTGAGCTGTAACACATTTTTTGATCCTATAGTCTAGAGCAAAATCATTGCAAATTTTTTCACCCAAAGTAATATGGTTTTTTCTTGGAATAGTAATCTCATCCACAGCTTTTCCAATATCATGTAACAAAGCACCTTTAATACAAATATCAACATCCACATAATTAGTCCTAGTTCCAAAATATTTATTCATATCCATAGCTATAATTCTGGCTAACTTTGCCATTTCAAGGCTATGTTTAAGAACATTTTGACCATAACTAGTCCTAAAACCCAACCTACCTATCAATCTAACCAAACCTTCAGGAAACTCATATATACCTAGCTCATCTACAGCAGATTGACCGACTTTCATTATCTCATTTTCAACTTCTACTAGAGATAGTTGATAAGCTTCTTGAATAGCTCCAGGATGAATTTTGTTATGAGCAAGTAGTTTTTCTAAAGTTTTTTGAGCTATATGTCTACGAATAGAATTGTAACCAGAAATTATAACCACATTCGGAGTTTCATCAATAATCAACTCACAACCCGTAGTTTTTTCAAAAAATTGAATATTACGACCCTCTTTGCCAATAATATTACCTTTAACAGAATCATTTGCAAGATGAACAGTACTCAATGTGAACTCATTACTTACCTCAGAATCAGTTCTTTGAATAGCATCAGCAACAATATTCATGGCCAAAATATTTGCCTCGTTCTTAGTGTTTTCAACAAACTTAGACTGCCAAATACTCATCTCTTTATCCATCTGTGACTTAATCTCTTCCAAAAATTCATCTCTAGCTTCGTTAATATCCATTCCCGCAATACTTGCTAATCTTTGAACATATTCTTCTTGTAGTCTTTCAAGCTGTTCTCTTTTTCCTGCAAATCATTCCTACCTTCCATAGTCATACTTTCAGGTCTTTGAAAATCTTCATCATAAATATCTTTGTAATGCTCAAGAGGATATTCTTGGTAATTAGTTGAGCCTTTTTGAAAAAACATGAACCCTAAAACTCCCAAAAATGTGAATAATCCCGCAGTTAAAACAGCTATGATGATGATTTCCATAAAGTAAGTATACTATACAATCAATGTTTGTACAAACCTTCAAAAATAATTTTTTATTTATCTCAACAATAACTATCTCAATCTTGCCAATATTTCTCTAATATAGAATGAAGTTTATCCCAAATTTTAGAAAAATTACAATCCTTCCTATTTTACAAAGAAAAGTAGACATTAAAAAATGAATTTGTGTTTAAAAGAAAAATATGGAGTTATTATAAATAGAATTGAAAGTTTCATCTTATTCATAAAACAAAGGCCAACTAAGTTTAATATATCAAGGTAAATTCTGAATGTCACCTAAAAGCATGCGAATGAAGATGAAAGAAAAAGTAAATTTGACCTAGAAAAAGATTCGAAGGATATGTTGAACTAATATTTGAAACATTTGAGTCAGATAGAATTTAAGCTTTAAGTTTTTTAGAGGTTAACAAATTATCAATTCACTTAAAGACTCAAAAATTTGCACACATAACCAATATGTGGTATAATAATATTATCAAACCAAAATCTGGTAGATAAAAGAAACAACTAAAACAAAAAAACTCAAATAAATATGGCAAAAAAAACCATTTATAAGATTACTTCTAGTCCAAAAAGAAGTCGTGGGGTTTTCCACAAAATTTTTCGAAACAAACACAAAAGACAACTTATAATCAGTATTAGTTCAGTCTATGTAATGTTAGCTACTGTTATTGGTATCGGGCTTTTCAATTCTATACAAGAACCAGCGCAAGCTAATCAACCTGCATTCATTGCATCTGTAATTAATCTTGAAGAAGGTCAAGAACTCCAAATTGGCGAACAAGTAGAATTATCTTTAACTCTACAAAACACTAGTCAAAATGAATCAATTAACGATATAAATGTTTCACTTTTATCTACCGAAAATGTTATCAACTGGAACCAAGTTAGTTCCAAAACCAAACTTTCCAGTGGTCAAACCTACCAAGTTAATGAAGAAAATCAAACAACTATTCCTTTCTTAGGAGCTGGAGAAAAAGCAGATTACAAAATAAATGGCTCTGTACAAAACCATAATTTTGACTCAATCAGTATCCTAACCAAACTTGCTTACAATAACCAAAGAGGTCGCGAAGTTAATGAATCTAACAGACTTTTTGTAGGTAATGATGTCACTAGTAGTGATTCAAATAACCTTTATTCTCTAAGTAATGACAAAAACTCATATAATCCTAGTGAAGAAGTTGTTTTTGAAATAACCAACCCAAATAACTCTGCAATTGATGGTGAATTTAATACTGGAAAAATTTATATCAGTAACCAAATTACTCAAAACGTAGTTGATTCAATTAATTGTACATTTGATGAAAATGCTAAATGTGAAGCAAAAACCAACGAACTAAAATCTGGAAGTTATTCCGCCTTATTCTTAGATGAATCTCAAAAACCAAGTACAATTTCTCAATTCCAAGTGGTAGGTAGTGACAACTCTAGCTTTACTCCTTCTGCTGAGTCCAGTCTTAGCCTTCCATTCTCTAATGTATCTATCAACGGATCAGTACCAATATATGCAACCAACCTTGTAGGTCTCAACTCAACACCTCAAAATGGCGATATGTGTAACTTTAAAATCTCCAAAGAAGGTCAAGAAATACTTCAACTAAAAACCCAAGTTCAATCAAATAGAGCTTGTCAAACTAATCTTTTAGCGAGTCAACTACCAGGTGAAGGAATCTATAATATTACACTTGATGGGACAAATCTCTCACAAGATATTTCAATCCTCAATAAGCCTGTAGCTCTGCTACCAATAGCTGATAAAACTCTAATACTTAAGCAAAATAAGCCAATTGAGTTAGAAATAAACAAAATTGCCAACAATGATACCAAAGCATCTATTGGAATTCTTCACACTAATTCTGGAGAATACAAAGAAGTAAGCAACAATGGAGCCGATGATTATATAAGTGAAAATAGTACCATAAAAGCAACAGTTCCAGGTGAATATTTTGAAAAAGGAGGTCTGTATCAAGTTTTTGCCAAACTAAGTGATGGATCACAAACAGACTTTATTAACTTAAATTTCAACGATAACAAAGCTGGAATTGCTGGATCTGGTGTAATTGTTAACAGCCTAGATAATCTTCAAGTAGACAAAAACATTACATTCACTGTTCAAAATATTTTGGATCGTAATGGAAATATAATAGAGTTAGGTGATTGCCAAGCAGAAATCTACACAACAGACCCTCTTAACTCACCTATCTTACTTAGTGGTCAAATTAAAAATGGTAATTGTAGTGTAGAAGCAACAGCAGGTACTATAACTAAATCTGGACCTATAACAGTTACTTTCCAAGGATCAACAATAAGCAATGATATAAATCAATCAAGACAATTCATCATCAAACCTGGAAATGCTACAACTTTAGGTGATATTAATTTTGAATATTTACCTGCAAGAATTAACCACGCTAACACTCTAATAATTGGTCCTGTTACAGATGGATATGGAAATCTAACTGATTCACTCAAGAATCAAATCATTATTGAAAGTAAAGAAGGATTACAATATCAAAAAAATGTTGATATATTTGACGGTTTTGCTCAACTTACCATCCCATCATCAGTAATCAACTCTGAAGAAATGACAGTTAAAATGCTTGACAACGAGGGTAATGAAGAACTAGTCAAAACAATTAATGCACACGAGATCATCTCTCCTTTAAATTTACCAAATTTACCAACTACTCTAAACTCTGATGACAATATTGTAGCTAATTTTGTAACCGAAGCAGATCCTGAAGCTAATGAGTGCAAACTCATTTACCAAAGAAGTAAAAATGAGTTAATTGAGAATAAAACTTCTGTTAATAGTAATTACACTTGTGAATTTGATTTTGAACTTGAAGTTCTAAGAGATAATCAACAAGCTCTACTTCTTCTTCAAGCTGGTCAAAAAAGTTTTGCTCAAGTAGTAAATAATACTGCTTCTGAAGCTTCAAATAGCTTTACTCTTAACCCTGAAGTAAGACTTAATGAGCAAGATGATCTAGTAATCAAACTAATCACTAGCCCTATAGTTGATAATCAAGGTCAAACCATTAATGATAAAACCCTTAGAATAGAATACAATGGTAAAGCTGAAGAAGTAAACATCAATAATTCACAAGCAAGCTTAGAGTTATCAGCAGATAAGCTTGATAATCAAGATATTAGAACAGATCTGGACAAGAGCTTTTTGGAACTAAACCTTAGTGCAAAAGCAAGTGTTACTTCGATTAATTCTAATAATAACCTTAGCCTATTCATGGATAACTACAACATTGCTAATCAGAGTGGGCAAGTTAAAGTTATTAATGCAACTAACTTGGTTAGTTCAGATCAAGTTAACATTTTTGCATTTGCTACTGATAATTGTAATGTTTTACAACAAAGTAATCTTGTTGGTTCAATTCTAACCAAATCACATTATCAAGCTGGGATATGTTATGTTGAAATCTCTGGTCAAAAAGATCAATACATGCTTAACTTTGAAAAAAATGGTTTTGTAACTGGTGAATATAAAGTCTCTATAACTGATAATAAAATTCCAACCATACAATGGTGCAATTCATACCCTTGCAATATCAACATCTTAGGTGCTACTAAAGATTTATCTGCAACTTTATACGATGGTGATAACCAATACAAATTTGAATCTAATGAACTTGGTAATCTAGTAGCCATTGAACAAAATGGACTTAATCCACTCAAAGAATACCCTATAGAAATAACTTACACATTGAATGATGGTACTCAAGTTAAAGCTCAAAACAAAATATCAGGAGAATTACTTCAAGTTAAATAATCTGAATTATTCCTTAAAAAAGTACCCTATATAAAAAATTACCCTATAATTTTATGGGGTTTTTTGTGTTTTGATTGATGGTGAATAATTCAAATCCAATATAAAAATTTCTACATACTTCATAGTGAAAAAGAATTCTTCTATCAAACTACTTCGGTTTGATTGTGGTAAAAACACTATCACCCATTCTATTTGGCTCACTTTCATAGGCGTATTGAATCTCTATCATTTGCACAAAATTTTTCATAACTTCATCAGCAACTTCAGGGTGTTGTTTCTCACGACCATGCATCTGAACCTGCATTTTTACTTTGAGTCCTTTTTCCAAAAACTTTTTCAATCTGCCTAGCTCTCACTGCAAGATCATGAGGACTAACACGAACAGATACCCTAACAGTCTTCATATCATTACTTGTTTTCTTATTTTGGCTAGATTTAGATATTTGGTATTTAAATTTGTTGTAATCCATCATTTTCACAATTGGAGGTTGAGCTTTGGGATTAATCTCAATAAGATCAAATTCCTTCTCATTAGCCATTCTTAATGCCTCAGAAACTTTATAAACACCAAGCATAGACCCTTCTTCGTCTAATAATCGTACTTCTTCTGCTCGTATATACTGATTTACTTGATAGTTAGGTCCGATTGGTTTTGGCTTAGCCCTTCTTCTTCTATAATTAGTCATTTTATTTATATCTTAATATTCATTCCAAAAGCTAACTCAACTAATCAAATCTGTCAAAAATAAATTTTCTTGGTCAAATTGACAGTATTTAGAATATTAATTATTGTAGCATCAACATGTTCTTAGTCAACCTGATAATTAGTTTTGTGGTTGTAGCTACTCTAGGTGGTCTTTATGTTGTTGTTAAAAGATATTTAGAATGGTATGATGACAGGTTTTTAGATGTCAAAATTGGTGGTTGGGTGAGCAAACAAGATAATGTTGTGGTACAAATAATTCCACCATCTAACAATGAAAGATCAATGGCAGAAATGGAAAATTTTTTTATCAATTTAGCTGCAATCTATTCCAAAAAAAGTAAAAAAGATCAATATACAGAAGGAAAATGGTATGAGGCTTTTACATTTGAAGTTCACTCACGTGGTGGCCAAATCAACTTTTACGGCCACTTCAATCGTAATCACCTACCTCTATTTCGAGGTTCTCTTGCAGCACATTATCCAACTGCATCAGTTATTGAATCCTCCGACCCTTTTGAAGGCTGGCCAACAGAATGGAAAGGTCAAGTTGGACCTTACACTGATCTTTGGGGAACTGATATTAATTATGGAAAAGATGACGATCTTCACCCTCTCAAAAGCTGGACTGAGTTTCAAAGAGATGATAACACACCTATCACCGATCCGTTTTCAACACTATTAACTGGATTAGAAAATATTCAACCAGAAGATTATATTGTTTTGCAATTTGTTCTCAGACCACGTTCAGATAGTGATGTTCAAAAAAAATGGAAAAAGAACTCAAAGACCTTCGTAAAGAATTCAAAGAAAATGCCAACGTTGATATTGATGAAAAAGGCGGAATACAATTATTGACTAAAAACGAACAAAACATTCTCAATACTGTTGAAGTCAAAATAGCCAAAGACTCATATCAATTCAAAATCCGTATGGTTGCCCTCACTGCTACCAAAGGGCCTGCAAGAATGATTGGCCCAGTAATGGCTTATTTTAAGCAATATTCCACTCAATACCAATTTCTCAAACCACACTCAGATACCAAAACCTCAACTTCGAGTGAGAACAAAGACTGGGGTCCATTTTGGGATAATTATTATTGGAAAAAAGAACAAGAAATTCGCAAGCAACTTGTTTACAAATCCTTATTAAAAAGATCTCTTAGTAGTGGATCTGAACCTAAATATATAGACGTAGAATCACTAGCATCTATTTTCCATTTCCCATCTACTGAGTTAATTGATCAATCCTTAGCTTCTCGAGTCACTTCCGAAAATGACAATACAGCAGCTCTACCTGGAGGAACACCTCCTAGAGATCTTCCAATTTAGTAATTTATCACTTGCATAATTTCAATTTATCTGGGCTATACAATATTTATGTAAAAGAGCTTTTTTATTTTTTAATTCTTTTTAAGCTCCATATAATTGGAAGGATATCTCCATTTTCAAGAACCCTCATCGGCTCACTACTTTCCCAACCACTTCGATGGTCTTTTACTAATTTATAAGGATGAAGAGTGTAGCTTCGAATTTGAGAACCCCATTCTATAGATTGATGGACTCCTTTGAGTTCAGTCTCCATGTCTTTTTGCTTCTTCAGTTCTAAGGCCGCTAATTTGTCGTGCAAATATTTGAGAGCTTGTTGTTTATTTTGAAGTTGGTTTCTCTCATTTTGACAGCTTACACTAATTCCAGTTGGTATATGAGTGACTCGAACAGCAGAATAAGTAGTATTAACACTTTGACCACCTTTACCAGAACTCATAAAAAAATCCCACTTAAGATCATCTTCTTTAATATCTTCAAAATCAAAACTTGAATGAAGGTTAGTGGGTAATACTTCAACCAAAGCAAAAGAAGTTTCTCTTGTATTGCTATTGTTAAATGGTGAAAGTCTTATCAATCTGTGTACACCAGCCTCTTCTTTCAGATGTCCATATGCATTTTCACCACTGATTTCAAAAGATGCAGATTTGAGTCCAGCTTCTTCTCCGCTGGAAATGTGCAAGAGTTTAAAATCAAAGTCGTAATTCTTACAAAAAGCCTGATACATAGACATTAACATAGCTGCAAAATCTTGAGCATCTACTCCACCTGCCCCTGCATGAATCGAAACTAAAGCTGAATGATTATCAAACCTACCATTCATTAAAGTACTATCTTCTAATTTTTCATAAAGTACATGAGCTTTAGCATCAACTTCGTCCAAATCTTCCCAATCCTCAAGATCGTGTGCTGCCTGCATATCTGCAACTAATGAATTAAGTTGTTCAATATCTTCAAGTTTTTTCTGCAACAAAGCCTTTTCTTTGTTAAGCTCAATTGCTTTTTGTGAGTCATCCCATATCTCCCTTGAAGTTTCAAAAAGCTTATCAATTTCAAAAATTCTAGATTTTTTTTCTCCAAGTCTGCCAAATTTTCTAATATTTTAACTTTTTCTACAAAATCATCTATTCTACTTTGTTCTTTCATATTAATCTGCTTCAACAATATTTATATCTACCCGTCTTGGAATAAAAGGAACCTGCAAACCCAATTCTTTTTTTGTATCCTTCTCAAATTGGGATAATCGGAGTGTATTTTATTGATATAACCATCAGAGGTTGTTAATTGTTTTGTAATTTCTTTTTTATTTATCTCGCTTTTTTTGGTATAACTATACAAAAACTCAAGATCAATGTTACTATCATCTTCACCAAAATTGCCATCAGATTCTTTAAGTTTTACATCCTTAAGAACATCTATCTCACTATTCTCATTTACAAGGATGTTTTCAACAGTAGTTCTTGGCATATAATAAACACTAGTAGTGACATCTACTTGAAGACTCAAACTCTTGGCAACATCTCCAAGAGATTTATTATAAATAAAAACCGAATCCATATTCCTGTACCAAAAAGGATTAGTAAAAACTTCGTCATCAGACAAAGAATCAACTTCACGCAACCTTTCGGCAGCTAAGAGACCCTCAATTGTAGTTCTTAAAAGATCTTGATCCGCTTCAGTTACCACTTTACCACCAGTAATAACATCACCTACTATATCAGTAGTTGTTATTCCAAAACAATTATCACATAGCTTTTGACCCAGTAGATTATACAATTCCATTCTTTCATTTGGAATAATATTATATTCTGAACCAGTATTCTCAGCTTGAATTCCAATCTCAACATTTTCATCGTTGGTTTGATTTTGAGCCAACAAGACAAACTCTCCACTCAAAGTACTATCCCCATAATAATAATATTTGTTTTGTCCTTTTTCTAGATAAAAATTATTTTCACTAAGGCTAATATCTTCAAAAGTATTATTGACTAATCTAACTTTTCCAGTTGCTCTCTCTGTAGTATCTTTAGTATCTCCACTAGCATCTTTACTTGATTCTTTAGAAATCTTAACAGTTTTTTTGCTAAAAGAAGAGACGGGAATTGATAAGCTGATAGTTTTTTCTATCTCTTGAGGAACAACTTCCAAAGTAAAAACATTAGTTGGAAAAGACACTAAAAGCAAAATCAAAAAAATAGCACAAGCAAAAAAAGCTGACAAAAATCTAAAACTCTTTGACTTTTTGGAGTTAATCCTATTTATAGTACTATTTGCTGAAAACTTTTTCTTATCAAAAAATTCTTTCACTCCAAAAATTCTATCTACATCCTCTCTCTTCATATAGTTAAGAGCCATTTTAGTTGCTTCAATCCTTTCAAGCCAAGAGTCAAGATTCTGAAAACTGTTTATTTGTTCAAGCTTACTATCAAAACCACCAGTATGAGCAAATTTTGGCAAATCTTCTTGCGATTCTATTTCGTCTTTATCAATTTCTATCTTAGATATCTCAATTAAATCTGAGCTGTCTTTTAGATCATCAACAGATATTTCTACATTCGCAAACTGATGTAAAAAATTGTCAGTAGACTCATACACTTCATTAGAATCCACAAGCTCTACAGCAGTTGTTACTGATTCAATATTTTTTTTCAAATTTATTTCTTTTTTGGATTCACTTTCACCGAAAACAAGCTTCGGTTTGACATCAAAAAATTTATAATCAACTTCAACTTCACTAAGAGAAAGAAGTTCTAGTATTTTTTTATCATCTGAGGTCCATAAAATTCTTCTAGGGTAGTTTCTAAGGCGATAACTAAGTATACTAAAAGCTATTTTTGTACTCAAATAAATTGGCAAAGATTTGACAACAACTACTAAATAGCCATCCTTACCAGCCACTTTCGCCAGCTCATCAAACAAACTCTTTTGTCTCGTATCCTTGTGAATATGAATTATCATATCTGATTAACTTAGTTATAGTAAAAAGGTTTTTTATATTCTTGTAAAGTTAAATTAGAACCTGTCTAGTTAATAATATCATTTTTAATTATACATATAGTGTGCTTGAATATTGCAAAACAAAAAATAAAACTATTTATTTTGGTGTACCGTTTTAATTTTTAACCATAGCCATAGCATTGAATTAAAAATCAAAATCAATAGTCAAGTATGTTAGAATGTATAAGTAAAGGTGATAAATGTCTATGTGTATTAACTAGATAGGTTCTACACAACCTATAGGCTAAATATTTTTTAATGCAACTCTAGTTTAGTCTTTTTATTAAGGTCTTTTGATACAAAGATGAAAGGAAAAAGAATTGTTCAAAAACAAAGCAAACATCCAAGGAGTTTTGACAAATCAGCATAAATATTTTATACTGCACCTTTAGTTGAATCAAGTATGCTAAATCAAACAAAGATTTTAATAATCTTATCACTTGTTGTGTCAATATTTTCGCTAATTGCACTAGCTTTTAATCAAAACTACCTCTTCTTAGGGGTAAGCTCTTCTTACCCAGTAAAATTCATCAACAAACAAGAAGTACTACAAAGTCAATATGATCAATATCTCAATAATTACTTTGATAAAGAGTTTCATCGCACAATTGATAAACAAAACAATGGCATCACAACGTCAGAAGGACAAAGCTATACAATGCTAAGAAGTGTTTGGATGAATGATCAAGATACTTTTGATAAAACTTGGCAATGGACTCAAAATAATCTTCAAAGAAATGATAAGCTTTTTTCCTGGAAATGGGGTCTTAGAGAAGATGGAGTTTGGGGTATTTTAGATGATATTGGAGGTCAAAATGTAGCAACAGACGCTGATATTGACATTTCCTTATCTTTAGTATTTGCATCCAAAATTTGGAACAAAAAAAATTATTTAGAAGAAGCTAAGTCTATAATTAATAGTATCTGGCAGAAAACTGTTGTCAAAATCAATGGTAATTATCTGCTTTTACCAAACGATCTAGAAAAAACCGCATCAAAAGATTATTATTTAATAAATCCATCATACTTTTCTCCAGCTCATTACAGAATTTTTGCCAAAATCGATTCAAACAACCACTGGAATAAACTTGCAGATGATTCATATAAGTTTCTTGAAGCATTTCATACTCACAAAATTTCTAACAATGACCAACCCAAGTTACCACCTAATTGGATTATACTTAACAAAAAAGAACTAACCATAAGTGAACCTGAAGATAAGAATCTTAACACAAACTTTGGTTTTGATGCACTTAGAATACCTTTTAGAATAGGTTTAGACTGGCAGTGGCATCACAAAAAACAAGCCAAAGATTATTTAAGTTTATTTGAAGAGCTCAACCAATCCTGGAACCAGCACTCCAAAATATTTGCCGAGTACAGCAGGTATGGTAACAACATTGTAGATTATGAAACTCATGCTATGTACGGTGGAACATTAAGTTATTTTACTATTCATCAACCCAAGATTGCAAAACAATTATAAAAGATGTGATACTCAAAGATTATAATTTCTCAAACAACACATGGAATAAGACATTAAGTTATTACGATGATAATATTTCTTGGTTTGGATTAGCCTATTACTTCAATAAAACACCAAACCTTTATTAGTTTATTTGATCAAACTAAAAAAATACAATAGAATATAAATAGTGTTATAGTTTTTCATTTGACAACACACCAATTATATGGTATAAGTCAAACCAGAAAACACCCAATCAAAATAATTTTTTTGAAATTTCCCTTGTCTAAAGCGAAAAAATTCTATTAGCTTTAGATATAAATTTTTTTTAACAAAAAGGCTATTTAAAAACATTTTTAATTAATAACTAGTTATGAAATTCTTCAACCCAGACAATCGACCATTTTTAAGTATATTCAAAGAGATAAAAGACCCCGTGCCTAAAGCAATATTAGCTCTCAATCTCGTTCTTACAATCGCTTATTTCAGTATTCTTGCATTTTTTATTAATGTTGAAAACATAACTTTATTTACCCTATTAATTATAGCTGAGGCGTTTCATTTGTGGCAAACACTTTCTTATCTTTACACAATTATTCACAAATCACCTAACAGAATCTTTAATAAATCTTTTACTCCTGAGGTGGATGTTTTTATAACCGTTGTAAATGAGCCTCTAGAAATTGTAAAGCAAACTGCATTAGCTGCCAAAAACATGAGCTACCCAAATCACAATGTTTATATCCTCAACGACGGCAAAGTTGCCGGGTTTGAAGAGTGGCAAAAAACTGAGCAATTAGCAAATGAAATCGGTATCAATTGTATTACAAGAAGCAAACCAGGAGGTGCTAAAGCTGGTAATATCAACAACGCTCTATCCCAAACCAAAGCACCTTTGTTTGTAGTATTTGATGCAGATCACATACCAAAACCAAATTTTTTGAAAAAAACAATAGGTTATTTTTACGATCGTAAAGTTGCGTTTGTGCAATCTCCTCAATTTTACAAGAACCATAAAGAAAATCTCATTACCAAAACAGCTTGGGAACAACAAGAACTATTCTTTGATCCAATCTGCCAAGGAAAAGATGGAATGGACTCCACGTTCATGTGTGGTACTAACATGGTTATCAGAAGAACTGCAATTCTAGAAGCAGGGGGAATGTGTGAGACTAATATCGCAGAAGACTTTCTTACATCACTATTTATCCACGAAAAAGGTTGGAAGTCTATTTATGTTCCAGAAATCTTAGCTGAAGGTTTAGCTCCTGAAGACTTTATGTCCTACTATAAACAACAATTTAGGTGGGCTAGAGGATCACTTGAAGTCATATTCAAATACAATCCTCTTTTTCGAAAAGGTCTCAACTGGAAACAAAAATTTCAATACCTTACTTCTGCAACTTACTATCTTTCAGGAGTAATTGTTTGGATTAATATCTTACTACCTTTGATTTTTCTCTATACTGGACAAGTAGCTCAAACCATTACAACCATGCAATTGGCAATCGTCTTTGTCCCTTATATTTTTACTACAATTTATATACTCAACCAAAGCAATAATTTCAAATACACATTCAACGCTTTGACTTTTTCATTTGGTTCATTTGACTTATTTACCAAAGCACTTATCGATGTAATAAGTGGCAAAAAAACCAAGTTCGAAGTAACCTCTAAAACCAAACAAGCTGGCAACTATTCACATTTAGTTACTACTCATTTCTTTATTATTTTCTTGTCCATCTTAGGCTTCATTGTAGCTTATACAAGAGAAGGAGCTTCAGCAAATCTAGTTACTAACCTTTCTTGGTCAATTGTTAACATTACCCTATTTATCCCTTTCATCAAAGCCGCACTTCCAGAAAAAGTAAAGCTAGAAGAGCAGTCAACAGAAATACAAATCCAATCTAACACAGCAGAAGCAACAGTAAATGATTAAATTATTA
Source organism: Candidatus Altimarinota bacterium (assembly GCA_012031925.1). GTDB lineage: Bacteria > Patescibacteriota > JACMRA01 > JACMRA01 > JACMRA01 > JAAUSE01. Next base: position 16,119 of record JAAUSE010000009.1, on the reverse strand, counting down.
ATATATAAAGATAACTAGAAACTATGACTACAAAGGGTAAAAAACCATACTCACCAATCACTTTTACTGAAAGCTTCAAAAATAGGTTTTTTGGAAAATATTCTAAAATCCAAGACTCACTTAACAGTTTTACATCTTGGTTAAATACTGATAATCACATTAAACTACTTTTATTATTGTTAATAATATTTCAAATATATTTTTCAGTAACTTACCTTGGAAATCAAAGTCTTCGATTAGATGAATCACAAAGTCTATATGTTTCTGGAAAAGAAACCATCAGAATTCTAAACATCATTGCTGAAGATGTCCATGTCCCATTATACCTTATTCTTTTGAGAGGTTGGCAATCTATATTTCAACTTACACCTTTGGATGTTGTTCAAAATCGAGTATTTTCACTGATATTTCAAGTAATCTCAATTCCTGCCTTTTATCAATTATGTAAAAGTATCTTCAAGAAAAAAGAAATGGCAATCTTTGGAAGTACTTTAATTGCAATCTCTCCAATGCTTTTTTGGTACGCCAATGAGCTTAGAATGTACTCTTTGCTACTATTAATAACCATAATGTCGCACATTACTTTTTTCAAATTCAAAGCCAATACAAGTAACATAGGGGCTTGGTTTCGATACACTTTCGTAGCTCTTGTTGGGATTTATACACATTATTTCTTCAACTTGGTTCTATTGTCACAGTTTATATTTGCTTTAATCTACAAAAATAAATTCAAGGCCAAAGGAATTGCCAGATTAATTCAATCTTATTTTTTATTAGGTATTGCCTTATCACCATGGTTATTCTTTGTAATCTCTCAAGGATCAGCCAGCAACACAAAACCATTGCTTTCAGCTCCAACAAGCATTGATGTTTTTAATACTCTTACTAATATTTTCTTTGGATTTCAATCTGACTCCATCAATACAATTATAGTATCAGCTTGGCCAATAATTACAATAATTGGCATATTGCTAATTAATTTTAAACGGGCTGCAAACAGTACAATCAGATATTACATAATCTCTGCTCTGCTACCAATTCTCATGGCTTTTATAGTAAGTGTATTATATCGACCAGTGTTTTTAAGTAGATACTTAATAATTGTAGTCCCTTCTTTTTATGTTTTACTAATCAGCTTTGCCTATAGTTTGAAAGGATGGCTTGGGTATTTCTTTAGGGTTTTTATCATTTTATTTATGGGTATTGGTTTGCTTCTTCAAACCTTTAATCCTGCAACACCTGTCAAAGAAAACTACAAAGAAGTTTCTCAATATCTCAATAAGAACGCAACTTCTTCTGATATTGTTAGCCTTTCTGCACCTTTTACAATATACCCTGTGCAATATTACTATCAAAGCCAAGCAGATTTAGTGACTATTCCAGAATGGGAGCTTGAAACAATAGGTACTATTCCACCTTTTGAAGAAAGTGTTTTTGAAAATAAAATCACTGAATTTTCTGACAAATACGATTATATTTACATTATTTTAAGCTATGATCAAGGGTATGAAGATAAGATTAAGTCTTATATGGATAATAATTTTGCTTTGGTTGAAGAGAAAGAATTCTCTAACAAACTTAACTTATACAAGTATAGGTTCAGATATTAAAAGTTTATCCTTAAGGAATTTTAAACAACAAGCTTTCTTCCAAAAAGATATTGTCTCTAAATTTTTCTAACTTTTTGTAAGAATAAGCTATTCATGAATTTACTCAATACATAAGAGTATGTTCTAACAAAATAATAATTCAAGTTTCCCACTAACTAATATATGATTAATTTTGATTAATATTTACGTACAAAGCCTGCAGTATCTCTAGCCATTTCTTCATCAACAAAACAAATATGTGCTTTAACACTATCATAACTTTGATGATCTTGTAAATAGTAAATATTTATATTCTTATCAAATTTACCAACAATAGGATGGGTTGGCGGGCAAGTTGGTTGTTGACCAACACGTATCCAAAAAACCCCCTCAACATCCAAGGTGTTGTAGTTATCAGCTGATTCATTTCGAACTTCGTTAGCCAAAGCTTCAATTTCAGAAGTAGAGGCCACAATTTTATCATTTTTTGCATTGCTTGATTTGTAACCAAAATAAAATCCTGAAACAAATATAATTGAAAAAACAAAAAATAAACCTAAGTAATTAAAAACTTCATTCTTATTCATATAAAAACATTATCCATACAAAATATGGATTAACAAATATCAAAAACAATAGAATTACACAACAACCTTCACTTGAGTCTTTAACTTTTTCTTTAAAGTTCTAAGAGCTCTAACAGAAACCTTCACTTGCTTGTTACCAATTTTGATCTTCTGTAAATTTGATCTAACTCTGGTAATAGTAGACTGCATTGACTTAGATCTTTTCTTGACCTTCTTGTATGTAGTACCTGTAATCGCACACTTAGCTGGCATAATCTATGATTTATACTTCTGTATATAACAAATCCAATCTATTTTGTCAATAAAAAAATCACTCAGTAAAAGATTTCAGGAAGATTCTAAAACTTATCTTATTTACTACCACCTTTGAGAGACCTTAACTTATCAAGTAGCTGTTTTGTCTTTTGATTAGCCGAAGTTGGTTTTGTTGAAATATCAATATTTTCTTTGTTAGGGGATTTCTGAGGATCTTTCTTGGAATAACCCTTAGAAAAGTTATTATCAAAATCTTTAGATATTTTTTTGAATACTTAACAGTACTATTGTTTTTCTCGTGCTGTTTTTTAGAAAATTTAGAAGAGTTGTTTAAAGATTGTTGATCCCTATCATCGCGAGTTTTTTGTAAAAAAGGATTGTGCTTTTTCTTTTCTTTACGTTCAACTCTTCTCTGTTCTCTAATAGCTTCAATTTCTTCTTCAGAAAGTGGCCCTTTTTTCTCTCGACCAGCCTTTTTCTTTTCATAAATCTCTTGCTTCTTTTTTTTCTCTTCTTCTATGATCAGACTGTAATCTTTATTAAGCCAATCATCAATTTTTTTCTTAGCCTTACTTTTTATCACAGCGTTTCTTTCTCGCGACTGCTGAACAACCTTATCATAAGAACCACCATAATCATTAAATATTGGCGGAAGTGTATTGGACATAAAAGGTAAAGAAGGTTTACCATGAATCGACAACTTCAAAGCTATTTGAAACTTGTTAAGAGCTAATAATTGAGGTGAAACAAATATTGGTTCATATTCTTTTTCCAAAACTTCTCCATCATCAGAACCTACTCGAAAGCTTATCATTGTAGAGACATTACCAAAAATCGCATTACGAACTTTGTCATTACCACTCTCAGTAAGTTGTGCAATATATTGGTGAGCTAGAACCAAATTAAGTCTATATTTTCTTGCTTCCGACAAAATTGTTGCAAAAGAGTCTGTTGTAAAGTTTTGAAACTCATCCACATAGAGATAAAAGTCGTTACGAGCTGCCTCAGGCATATCAACCCTACTCATAGCAGCTAATTGCAGCTTAGTGATCAAGAAAGAACCAAGTAGGTTAGAATTATCCTCACCAATTGAACCCTTAGATAAATTCACTATCAAAATTTTTTTATCATCCATTATATGACGAAAATCAATCGTGGAGCGAGTTTGTCCCAAAATATTACGTATAAGATCGGTAGAGAAAAACTGACCAATTTTATTAAGAATTGGGGCTATAGCTTCAGTACGATATTTGTCGTTAAATGAAGCAAACTCTTTGACCCAAAAATTACGTACCATCGGATCCTGAATATTGCGAATAATTATTTCACGAAAATCATTATCAGTAAGTAATCTAACAACCCCTAACAAAGTGTTTCCTGATGTTTCCAATAGTGCCAGTAAAGTATTATTCAAAATATATTCCATACGAGCAGACCAAGCACCTTCCCAAATACGACCAAAAATAGCCATCATACCTGAAGTTATCAAAAAAGCTTGCTCTCCTCTTTGAGCTTCAAGCATGTTGAATCCAATAGGATACTCCATATCTCCAGGATTAAAATAAACCACATCGTTAGTTCTCCAAGAAGGAATATGATCCAAAATATAATGTGAGGAGTCTCCGTGAGGATCAATAAAACATACTCCATGACCATTATATATATCCTGAAGTATCATGTTTTCAAGCAAAGTAGACTTACCCATACCAGACTTTCCTAATATGTACATATGACGGCGGCGATCATCTTGCAAAATCCCATATTCTTTAGTCACACCCCTATCACTAACTCTGCCAATATAACAAATATCAGGCCTAATCGGAACAGGAAGATTAATATCATTTTTGGCAAACGGGCTAGGAGTGGTTGTGGTTATTGTATTCATTAACTTTTGTTGTATTAATTTTATTACAATTTTCGATAAATGTCAAAGATTTGGAGTGCTTTTTATTTTATATATATATATTTTATATGCAAGATGATTTTTTAGTAAATTTTATTTCATACAATTTTAGTTAAGCGAACTAATTTTAAATATTATTTTGAAATTATGGAAGTTAAAAACAAACCACAAAGCTCTAACAGAAATTTTTCAGCAAATACGGCAAATACGATACAAATAACATCACAAGCTTCAATTTTTTGACCACATACGTTTAGTTAAGTACAATATTACTATATGTTAATCTACATAGATTCAGCCAACATCGAGGAAATCTCAAAGTATCAATCCTATGGATTCATTGACGGAGTCACTACTAATCCTTCATTAATAGCCAAAGCGGGAATAAAACCTAAAAACCTAAAAAACCATCTCAGCAAAATTTGTGAAATTGTTAAAGGTTTGGTAAGTATAGAGGTGTATGCTACTAATTACGAACCCATGCTCCAAGAAGCCATAGAATACTCTATGATTGCCAAAAATATAGTTATTAAACTACCCTGCACCGAAGGCGGACTTAGAGCCTGCAAAACACTATCAGGCAAAAATATCAAAACCAATATAACTTTGGTCTTTTCTCCACTTCAAGCAATGATGGCAGCCAAAATGGGAGCAACTATTGTTAGCCCTTTCATAGGAAGAGTTGAAGATGCTCTATTTGATGGGATTGAACTAATTACTCAATGTCGAGAAATCTTTGACAATTATGATTTTGAAACCAAAATCCTCTCCGCTAGTTTTCGATCTAACAAACAAATAGCTCAAATTGCTAGAATTGGTTCCGACATAGCCACAGTTTCGCCTGAATTATTAGATACGTTTATCAAACACCCTTTTACAGATATTGGCTTAGAAAAATTCCTCAAAGATGCAAAAATTCATTAAAAATCCCGCCAAATTAGCGGGTGATTAGTTTGTATTTGAGAATAACCCAATTATACTAAAATTCATTACCAAAAAGTTCATAAACTTACAAATCCAACTCCTGAATAGACCCTTCTCCTAATAAATATATTTAGTAATTCCAACCTTCGCCCAAATAGTCAGAACCACCCCAATCATCTTCATGCTCAGTAAAGTCTTCAACTAGAAGTATAGATTTTTTTACTAATCTTGAAACACCTTCAATTGTAAAAACCCTAATTGTTCCTAATTCTTCCCAATCCACACTATTAAGTAAGGATTCCAAGCTTGGTGTGAGTTCCAGATAAAGGTACTCTCCGCCAGCATCCAAGCACATTCTGTCATTAATAACATGTTCAATTTTTGATGTGCAAAATTTTATATTTATTGCTTTAGTGTATTCAATTTCTCTTCCCAAATAAAGTCTTTTCTTAATTTGATTGACATTAATTAGCTCAAAAAACATTAGCAAACCCTCCAAAACTCTAAATAATATTACAACCTATTTAAGTATTGTCAATATTGACAAAGATGTGCTTTTTAATAAAACATATAGTGTATGTCAATAAAAGTTAGTTTTGCACCAAACAAAATAAAAGTTCTTGATCAATACAAAGACAGAAGAGAATTCGAGGAATATTTCCAAAAACCCCTAAAAAATACCTATGGTCAAACAGTAGACCTGTGTAGAGAAGTTAATCAAAATGATGTTGAAGCAATTGTACTTATTAAAGAACCACGAAGTCTTGGATTTTCAGATCTCAGCCAACTTGCAAACGATTTAAAAAGTAAATCTAGCCAAATCGTAATCATTGTCCAAAACCCTTCAGGAATGAACTCCATTATCTCAAGTCTCAAAGAATTTAAAATATTCCAAGAATAGACTAATTTGATTATTAGCAAATATTATTCATAGTTTGAATTAATCTTCATTCTTATCATTCAAAACCTCCAGTTTTTCTCGTTGATTCTCTAATTCAATTTTTCTTTGACTCAAATTTTCTTTGGATTCCTCTACAGTTTCAACGGAAGCATGCTCGATAAATTTTAAGTTGCTTAATTTTTTCTCTAGACCACCAATTTGTTTTTCCAAGGAAGCAATTTCTTTATTGGTTTTATTAATTTCTTCAACCCTATCCATCACATAACTCAAAATATCTATTCCAAAGCTATTTGCTTGGTTAATTTTTACTTCATACAATTTACCATCATTAAATTTCTTCACATCACACTTAGCAATAAATCCAAGATATTGTGAATATTTTTGTAATAACTGAGAACCAGAATAAACAGTTATTCTCGTCGCAGGGTCAATAGCAAACAAACCTCGAAGAGATCTAAGCTTTTCGACTACACTTTTTATCAATTCAAATTCTTCAACATACTCTATAACATATTCTCTACCCCAACCTAAGTCTTTTTTATAATTAGCCAATAGAGTTTTTTCACCAAAAAACCCCTCCCACAAAGCCTGAGTTTCAAAAGGCATATAAGGACTAATAGTTATTACAAATTGCTTGTACAATTCCTTTGCAAACTTTATCTGAGTCTGATCAGTTTTGAGATACTCTACATACCAATTAGCAAAATCATCCCACAAAAAACTCTCCAAAGCATCAATACTGTGAGCAATTTCATAATCTTTCAAATGTTTATCTAATTTTTTTTCAAGCTCAAAATATTTTTGTAATATCCATTGTGAGGCTGGTACTAGTTCATTCATATTTTTATATAAACACAAAACACCAATTATAGCAACAAAAAAAGTACTTAATAAAAAGTACTAAAAATTCTTATTTGTTAATCGTAATAATCATAGTGAAACTCCTCTAGTCCTTCATCCAAATCCTTAAAACAAACTATTAGAAAAAAGGAACAAAACTATTGAAATAATTGTAGTTGGTATAAAGAACATAACAGAAACATCTACATAAATAAGACTAATTAGCCAAAAGAAAAACAAACTCAAAGAACCAATAATTGCAACCACCATCGCCAAACAAAAAACTAATGCAACCCATATAAAGAAATTAGTTTTGATAGATTTTGCCATAGCTGAGATAGACTTAGAGATTGTGCTTAAAACCCTCTTAGCCTTTATCCATTTTATACTTTTATTTTGAATCCTAGAATTTGCACAGTCGATCAGTTCCAAAAAGCTCTTATCATGAGTAACTATTGGAAATTCTTCATTTTCAATAGTTGTATAGCCACTACATTCATAGCTAAAAAAATAGATAATATCACAATCAAAATATCATCACGATTATTTGAATAATTTACATTAGATTTTTCACCAGTCACAAACAACCTATCTTCACTAAGCAAATATTGAGATGCAGAGTGATTCAGTGAAAAATCTATCACAAATTTCTCAAATCCATCTTGTTTATAATCCATATCTATTTGCGAAGAATCATCCAAAATTGTCTTTACTACAAAAGACATAAACATTCTTTTTTGATCGTAACAATCATCTATTTTTAGATCAATTTGATCAACGAAACAAATTCCAACTATCATAATAACCCTCCAAAATCTAACAATCAATATTCTAATTTTTTAAATTAGTCAAGACTTGCTAAAATAGCAAAATTATAAAATCATAAACTCAATGTTCAAGAAAAACAAGGTCGCAATCAAAGCTCTTAGGATGATGAACAAAACTTCCAAAAATATCTATCTGACTGGTGAAGCTGGAACTGGTAAATCTACTTTACTACGCGATTTTATTTCCAAAACTACCAAAAATACAGCTATTTTAGCTCCAACTGGTCTATCAGCAATTAATGTTGGAGGTGAGACTATACATAGTTTTTGCAAGTTCAGTCTAGATCCTGGTTTCAAAATAATCCAAGACAATAAAATTCACAGACTCAAATCCCGAAAAAAGCTCAAGGCCCTAGATACAATAATTATTGATGAAATTTCAATGGTTCGAGCAGATACTTTGGATGCAATGAATATTTTTTTTCAAATAAACATAGGTAATAAAAAACCTTTTGGAGGGCTTCAGTTAATACTAATTGGAGATCATTTTCAGCTTCCGCCAATTCTTCGAGCAGATCAAAAAACTGAATACAGCAAGTTATACTATTGTGAGTATTTTTTCGCAGCCAAAGTCTTTTTTGATCTCAAATTGAATTTTTTTAAACTCACTCAAATATATCGACAAGAAGATTCACAGTATATCAAATTACTTTCATATCTTCGCTACGGCATTCAAAATCCTAGTTTAATTAAGTGGATAAATACAAATCTAGTTAACAAACCAATAAAAAATAAATCTCTCCCTGTAACCATAGCCACAAGAAATCTTGATGTGACCAAATTCAATCACACCAAACTAGAGTCACTAAGTGGTGAAGTTAGATCCTACAAAGCAATAATAGAAGGTGATTTCAAAAAAGAAACTTTCCCCACAGACAAATACCTTGTTCTCAAAGAAAAAGCTCAAATAATGTTTATAAAAAATGACTTAGAGCGGAATTGGGTCAACGGAACTATAGGCAAAATTGACAGTTTATACAAAGATTATATTGTAGTCAAATTACCCAATGGCAAAAAAATCAAAATAACAGAAGAGGCTTGGGAAATTAACAAATATGAGTTCAACGAAAAAAATCAAAAACTAGAGAAAGTTGTAATTGGCTCATTCACTCAATTCCCTATCAAACTAGCCTGGGCAGTTACTATTCACAAATCTCAAGGTCAGACATTTGACAGTTGTATAATTGATATGGGTGTAGGTTCTTTTGTTTTTGGACAAACTTATGTGGCTTTTTCTAGATGCACATCTCTTGAAGGTCTAAGTCTTCGTAAACCAATCAAAGTTAGTGACATCAAAACTGACCCACACATAATCGATTTTGAGAAAAAAACAAAATGGAATTAAGAACCCAATTGTCAAAAGATTATTAATATAATATAATTATTTGTATACAAAACAAAAACAAAATGTCTTTTGAACAAAAAAAGTACTCTAGCTCAGAAGAAAATCTTCAAAAATCAGTTGAATATATCAAAACAAAAAAAGTTCTTGATGTTTTAGATAGCTTAGAAAAAATGAAAAAATAAACAGAGGAAGTTTTTTTTACTTTATTCTAAATAATACTGAAGCTCAAAAATCTATCAGTATAGAGCAAATTGATACTCTAAACAACCATATTATTGGCAAATACCAATCACTAACCAAAAGTATTAACAAAATAAAACACAATCAAGATCTCCAAAAAGAATTTAAAAAATAATTGAATTAATCACATTATATATAAAAAACATCCAAAATAGTCAACAAGATATTGAACAAAAGACAGAAAAAGAAACTATCCAAACCTACAACAAACAAAAATTTTTTGAAGAAAACAAAGAGTTGAAAGATAATATTTCTACTCAACCTAGAAATTATCAAATACCTCCTTACAAACCATTATCGATGTCCAAGCAAGCTCAATATTTATCAAAACAAGAGACTCGACAACAAAAATATCAAAAGCTGAGAGACTCTCATAACTACAAAAGAAAAACCACTCAAAAAGGCATCGGAGCTCAACCAACATCAAGATAATACTTGACTATAAGTGTTTGAGTAAGTATATTCAAACATATGATTGGAAAACTAGTTCCAAAAAATCACCGCCAAAATCAAAAATAAAATTGGTCTAGCAGATTACAAATTTGAGCAGTTTTACGACTCACAAATGTCTATTTGGGTAACTAATCACTCAGACAAAACTGAGAACATCAATATAATTTGCCCTATTCCTCTCAAGAAATACCAAAACAACACTTTGGTTAAACTAATCATTAATACTGCAGGAAAGATTCTAAATGAGCCAAAATACAACAATCAGTATATTTGTTGGGAGGCCAAAATATCAGCTGGACAAATGAAAGAGTTTTCTTATCATTTTGATATTCATACTTTCCCAACCAAGCTAACTATAGATCCTAATTTGTTATTATCTGACTATTCGATCAATCATAAGGATCTCAAATGGATTGCTCCAAACAAATTCATTCACTCAGATGACACCAAAATCAAAGAACTAATAAGAGAAGTAGTTGGCAAAGAAAACAATTTATTGACAGTAATTATTAAAATTTGTGAATTTATCAAAGAGCATCTGGAATATAACAACCCAATCATTGGGCTTTACACAGATTTTGAGGCTCTCCACAAAAAGAAGGTAGATTGTGGTGGCTTTTCAACTCTTTTTATATCAATGTGTCATAATATTGGCATTCCTGCTAGACTAGTTGCTGGTTATTGGGCAGACAGACCTGGAAAAGAAATGCACGCCTGGGCAGAGTTTATGTTGCCAGACAAAACCTGGATTCCAGTAGATCTATCAATTGAGTGGCTCAGAAACAAACATAGAGAAAACAAAACTGCCAAAATAGGTTATTTGGGTAGCGATAGAGTAGCTATGTCAATAGGGTGTGATTTTGAAATTCTTGAAAACACAAATAATCAAACTTCCATTAACATACTTCAAACCCCGTTTAGTATACCAAAAAAAACCATATCACGATCAAATACAGACTTCAATCTACAAATATAAAAACCAAATAAAAAATGATCTTCACCTCTCTTTCACCTAATACACAAAAAAATGACTTATTTTTAGCCATTAAGTCTATATTACAACCTTGGAAATGGAATTCAAGTAAATATCAAAAAAAATTTGTTAATAATTTTAATCAAAAACTCCAACTAAAAAACAGTTTCACTTTTGATTCAGCAAGAAGTGGACTTTATATCGTGTTAAAATCTTTAAATCTTTCTAAAAATGATGAGATTATTCTACAAGCCTATACTTGTGTCGCTCTTGTTAATCCAATACTATGGGTTGGGGCTCAGCCAAAGTATGTTGATTGTGATGAAGATGATTTTAACATTAGCATTAAAGATCTTCAAAAAAAAATCAATCCTAACTCAAAAGTATTAATCATCCAACATACCTTTGGACAACCTGCTAAATTAACTAAAATATTAAACATAGCTAAAAAAAATAATCTTATTGTTATTGAAGATTGTGCCCATTCTCTTGGAACAAAATACAAAAACAAATATACGGGAAGTTTTGGTGATGCTGCTATTTTTAGTCTAGGTAGAGACAAAGTTATTTCCTCAACTTCTGGGGGGGTTCTAACAATCAATAATCAAAGATTACTCAAAAAAGTTAAAGAGTTATATAAGGAGCTACCAAGTCCTCCAAATTTTTGGACATTTCAGCAATTAGCTCATCCAATAATTTTAGCAATTGTCAAACCCACATACAATTTTTTGAAAATTGGTAGAATAATTATAAGATCAGCACTTCTAATCAAACTAATATCAAAGCCAATTCAAGAATCTGAAAAATTTGGCAAAAAACCAACCAACCAAACCTATAAGTTGTCAGGAATATTACACAAAGTTGCCAATCTTCAATTACAAAAACTAGATCAATACAACAATCATCGCATCAAACTTGCCAAAATATATCACACAAATCTTAGTAAAAAAGTCTCCCCACCTAGTCCTTCTATTTTATCAGAATCTATTTTTTTGAGATATACAGTTCTGGTGCCTAATCCAAGAACTATCTATAATCATTTTTTAGATCATAATATTCAACTAGGTACATGGTTTGACAACGTAATCATGCCAAAAGATACAGATTTAAAATCTGTTAAATATGAGTTAAATTCTTGTCCAAATGCACAAAAACTAGCCATACAATCACTCAATCTTCCCAATGGAATTAATGTCAGTACCAAAGAAGCTAAAACCATATCCAAAAAACTAAATTCCTTTATTGACAATCAATTCAAATAATTTTATCATTACAACGTTCTTAAATATGAGAATTGCTAAGTGATTAAAAGTACTTTTGTTCAGGTGACACAAGCTGTTTCTAACAAATATAATGGGTTTAGTAAAAAGCCTCCTACTTACAAAACTGGCAAAACAATTATCTCCATAGATGGTAGCCATACTACTTTTGATTCCTTAATCAACGAGTTTCATGACCCATTTCATCCTATTGTTAGAGGAATTGTTTTTGACTATTTTGAAAGCTTAGGTGCAAACAATACTAAATATAAATTAACCCCATTTTCGCACGAAGAAGAACTATATTCAGATTACATGGAAAACTTTTTTAGACTATCCATGTTGTACAGTTCTCTAAGTGATAATGAAACAAAATTGCTATTACCCTGTGAGTACATTGACATACCCCTGTATCAATTAGTTGATACGACTATAGCCTTGCTTAACTTAAATAAAGAACAAAAAAAGTTTATTGCCAAAGAACTAAAACTTCCTTTTGAACAGTTATTCCCAAAATATAAGAATTGCATTGTTTCCAAATCAGGACTTAATCAAGATATCAAAGAGTTTTGTTCAAGCAAAAAAGTTTCAAAACCTATCAAAATACTTAATCAAGTACTTGAGCAAACTGAAGACAGTATTGAATCCTTAGTCAAAGCAGCTTTTCTAGGAAAAAAACTGATCAAAGAAATAGTTCTTACCAATAACTATTCTCAACCTCTTGATCTTGTCAAAGTAGTCAAAAGGAAGGGTAAAAAATATTACTCAGTCCCAATCGAAAAAAGGCAAAAAATATCTTTTTTAGAGTGGGTTTTAGAACTAATGTGGACATACTATAATTGTATATCAAGTAACCGTCCAAACATAGATGGTGACTCGATTAGTCACAAAAGACTCCTACAAATAAACAGTGAATATTCAAAACTAATCAACACAAAAGATTCTTTTTATTTTTTTGGGTTCTGTTCAATCTAAAAAACTCTACGCATAATCATTTATGCGTAGTTTATTTTTTAAATCATGGGTAAGATTTTCAACCTTTCTCATTTTTGTTTTTTCTTAACAATTTCTCTTTCCACACTAAACAAGTTAGCTGAAGCCAACCTCAAAGATTCTCCTAAATGATTAAACCACAAATCAAGGAAAAACATCAAAACAAAACCAATTGTTATGCTTGAAATAACGCTATACAGTTTATTTTGAGGAAACAAAAAAATATCTAAAAATCCCCAAACTCCCCTCCAAAAAATAATTACTGGAACAGAAGATATAATTGCAAAAACATTAACATATCGTCCTTTTACTATAATGTATTTTTTTTGAATTTTCTTATTCATAATCATAATTAATATTAACTTATCAAAAAGCAGTCAATCCTTGCAAAAAGTTTGTATATAAGCTATAATATTATTATGACTGAACAAATAATAGAAATTTTAAAAATCTCAAGTCTAATAATTTTCAATTTGTTTTTTTTGATAATGACAATTGTTGGTCTTATTAGCATAAAAATTGCCTTAAAAGCCAATGAAATGAGACAAACATTTCACAATGATTATAACGAAATTACTAATTCAATAAAATCCAAAGTTAAAAACATTGACGAGAATGCTGTAGAAGTTGTCTCAAGCGTTACTGCAGGCTTTATTAATGGTATTTTTAGACCAAAAAAGAAAGCTGTATCTACTTTTGGAATCGCCAAAAAACTTATTAGTTTAATATTGAAGTAGACAAAAAATTATAAAAGACCTACAATCAAATTATAAATAAAAAAATATATTATGTTTGAAAATTTATTCTCAAAACCAGAAAAAAACAACAATGATAAAATCTTTATTTTTTCACTTCTTTCAGCAGTTATAGCAGCAATTACAACCTTCTTTTTGACTCCATTAAAAGGTAAAGAAGCAAGAAAAATGGTGGCGGACAAAAGCGAAGAAGCAGTTGACTGGACCAAGAAAAATGCTAAAAAAGTCAAAAAAGAAATCGAGAAAGAACTCAACAAAGATGTAAAAAAGGTTAAAAAAGTTGCCAAAAAAGCAAGCAAATCATCCAAAGCAACTGCAAACAAAGCTCAATCAACAGTAAAAAAAGTACTTAAAAAAACTACAAAAAAACCAAAAACAACAACAAAATCTACAGATTAACAACCTTTAATGAAGGTATTGAGTTACAATCAACTCAATAGACATGACTTTACTAGATAAATCAATATCGGTTTTTACTTTGAGTAATTAAAAAGCTATCAGCTCTTAGAGTTAGGTTTGGATAATACCAAATAATTAGAAAGTGGTATAAATATAATATATACAGTAGCAATTGTAACAAAATAAGTGGCTATATCCTCTCCAAGGAACCCAACTATAACAACTAGATCAATCAATACATTATACAGGACTAAAATTATGGAACTAGCTAACCATGGATACTTGTTCTTAATGTAATGCTTTTTGAGAACAAAATATCCCGTAGAAAATCCAACAACTAACATAATTATTTTGAACAACCAGAAGTTAATTGCTAACTCACCTTCTTGGTTAAAGAAAAAAATACTTACAATAAATGGAACCAACCAAATCAACACAGCTGGCTTTATCAGACCTAGAAAATACTTTGTTTTGAACATATCCCAGAATTTATATTTGTTTCCTTATGCTGTCAAGAATAAAACCCCCTTATTGGAGTTATTTTATAAGATATTATTTGTCTTACAGCTGGATTTTAGTATATTTGTATTTGATTTCAAAGCTCAAAAGCTAGAAAAATCTGACTAAAAATTCATTTTTAATCTATCAAATCTCTTTTTTGATTCTGAAGATTTTGTTTTTTTCTAAGTTTCCAAAACCCCCTTACAACTATAACTATTAAGCAAAAATCATCAATCAATCAATCGAAGTGGGCCAGTAAAAATTTTAACATAACCTCGGATTTAATAATTAATATTGGCAAGACATTGACAATTGTCAAACTTTATGATAATAATCTTCTATTATTCTGGAGGGTTACTATCATGAGTAGTTACGAATCTTTTCAAGATTTGATCAATCTATATGAGTTAGAAAAATCTATAGAAAACAAAGACAGTTTGTTTATAAAAGATATAATTAATGATATTCTCGAATGCCCAAGCGTGTATGAATTTATTGAGAATGTATTCACTTTAGAATCTATTCTCCTAGATATCAAATCTCTTTTGGATAGTAACAAAATAAGTTTTGTCTGTAGCAACGTTTGGATAAGGCAAGTACTTGAGATTAATGAAGTCTTAGGTAAAAAATGCATTGGTCAATATCAATTTATTCTAGATAGTGGTATTGATATTGAAGAAAACTACCAAAGTTTTATTTTCACCGCCAATCTTATAGAAAAAGCTGACAGCAACACAGATCTTATCGAACAAATTTATCAATATGCTCAGATAGAAAATATGTTAGAATGAGCAAATCTTATACAACCTTCAAGGTTGTATTTTTTGTAAAAATATCTAATAATTACAGGTCTAGACAATCAAAAAGAGAAACTGCGGAAATGCTATTATAGGGAAACAAAATTAATTATACAGTCTTACAAATGGAAGCAACTTGTCTTGTATTTGAGTTATTCGATCAAAATAACTAATCAACTACTGTAGAAGAAATTCTCCAGTATATTTTTGTCCAAATAAAATTCAATGTCATTAATATAGTCGAACTACATTAAACCATTACACTGCTCTGTACCTATCAAATAGGCGACAGAGTTACCTATGTTGACAGGTTTCGCGGACGTGTAATGTAAAGGTTTAATGTGTATCCTGTATATTAAGTAAACAAACTTCAAAGTTTTTAATAATCAACCACCCCGCCGCAAGCAACGAGGTATGAAGCCAGCTTAGTGTAGCTTATTGGTTAAAATAATTCTTCTGAAAGTTGTTGTTCATGAAGTTTAGTGTATTTGTTTTCTTCTTTTCCTTGATTTTTTACATAGTTTGCTATAGTATTTTCTCCACCATATTTTGATACTGTATTGACAAAGTATCCGTCA
>JAAUSE010000038.1 GCA_012031925.1 Candidatus Altimarinota bacterium | reverse complement strand
ACACCTGCCATAGTTTTATCGATATAACCAGCTTTAATTAATAACTGAGCATTTTACTCACCTCATCACTTGGAATATTTTTGAAGTCTTACTAAACAAATTTGAATATTTCATAATCCCTTTTATTAACTAAACAAAGCATTTTTTTCAATTTGTGTCAAACATTGACTTTTTGGCAATAACCTGTTTAAATTAATTCAATTATGGCATGGTACAACAAATACAGACCGAATAGTTTTGATGATGTTTTGGGACAAGAGCTTGTCAAATCTGTTCTAACTAATTCTCTTACAAAGAACAAAATAAAACACGCCTATCTTCTCAGTGGCCCCAAAGGCGTTGGTAAAACAACCTTAGCTAGGATTTTTGCTAAAGAACTAAACCAAATTAATACCAACTCTGAAGCTTTTATAGATATTATTGAAATGGATGCTGCCAGCAATACTGGAATTGACGACATTCGCCAACTCATCAACTCTGCCAAAACCCCTCCAATCTCTGGTCAATACAAGATATATATTATTGATGAGGTTCACATGCTTAGTAAACAAGCCATGAATGCACTTCTCAAAATCCTTGAAGAACCTCCATCGTATATTGTTTTTTTATTAGCTACCACAAATCCCGAAAAAATCATTCCAACTGTCATCTCAAGACTCACAAAACTCAACCTAAGTGGCCATAATATAAACCATATTATTGAAAAGCTTCGGTCTATAGCCTCATTAGAAAATATCAATATTGATTCTGAATCACTTAATCTTATTGCCAAAAGAGCAGGAGGCTCTCAACGTGACGCTATTAATCTACTTGAGACAATAAGTACCTATGAGTTGGATAAGTACGACATTTCCAAGACAAGCGAGCTTTTAGGAACACTACCTTTGGATCTTCTGGACAAATTAATTGCTGAAATATCAAATAGCTCAATCACAAGTGAGACTATAACAAAGGTTGAAGCCAGTGGTATTGACCCTAATTCACTACTAGCTCAGCTCCTTGATCATCTTTTGGATCTTAGTTTTAATAATTCTTCAACCAATTCTACACTTATAAATAATATTGCCCAAGTCATCAGCTACCAATTACCGATAAGCTCCACTACATCTGCAATTGCCCTAATCGCTTCTAATTATCAAGCAAACATCATAGATCCCAAAACTAACCCTAATCTCAATCATCAAGAAATTGGCATTATTCTACCAAAAAAACCTATTGTCACAACTGAACCCAAATCAGACCTATATCAAAAAATTTCTTTAACACACAAAAATCTTGAAAATTTCCTTGAAGAGCTCAAAAAAGACTCACCTCCAATGATCAAAATGATTCTTACTGATTTGTTTATTGGTTCTGTTGAAACAAATAACATTTGTCTTTGTGTTACCAATGGAATTATTGAAAACCAAATAAAAAGCGACAAGAACTTCCAATGGCTCAAACAAAAACTTAACGATAATTTTGATAATGAAGTAAATATTGAGATTCAAATCCAAAAACCCACGTCATCCCCAAATCACACCCAAAATACAGTAGATGAAGAAGACTTTATTTTAGAATCGAGCGCAACTGACGAAATAGAAATTGATAATAAATCCATAAATTCGCAAGTAAAAAAAATTGACAATTCCAAAATATTCTACAAAATCTACAAACAACTACCCAAGGAAATTGCTGATTCAACTATACCAGTGTATACTGAACAGATCCCAAACCCAAATACTATAGAAGAATCTATCACCGATATGTTTGAGTTAGAATAAGCAACCAATTGGTGTAACACAATAAAAAATCCCCCACTAAAATCAAGTGAGGGTGTAGAATAGTATCATACAATTCTATTAACCTTGGCTATTTGCCCTTCTTCCAAAAACATTTGAGTCTCATTGGTTGGATCCATATCAATCTTGAATTTTTCTTCAAATAGATCTAATTGTTTTTGAATAGCTTCTTGTAGACTAATTACTTCATATCGAAGTTGACCAGTCCCTTGAGAATAATCAGGAAACAAAACAGCATTAGTATTGAACGGACTAGCTTTTTGGATAATATCACCATCCAACTGGTTATCATAAAGGGTGTTGGCATAACTACTAACTGCTTTTATGACAGACTGGTGTAGTTTTTCAATCCTATTATCATGATAAATATCAATGACATCTTTGCCATCAATTGTTACAGTAATATTATCCAAAACTAACCTGATCAATATATTGAATAGTCTTTGAATATGTTCATACTCTTCTTTGGATCTCTTTTGGGTGAACATACTGGATAAACCTTGATAAGCTTTACCAAATATACTCTTCTTTGGGTGAATCTTGGGCGTGATATATTTACCATAAGTATTATTGTTTATCAGGTTAACATTTGATACAGTCCTTTTTGGCTGTTGTAATGTAGTATTGGATTGAGCCTTGGCCATAATCAAATTAGCTTTAGCATACTGTTCAACCTCTTTGAGAAGCTGAACTGGGAACTGACCTCGATGATCGTTTTCAAAAACTTCCACAAAATAAGCCAACAAATTCCTTGGATACATGGACATCTTTGATTGTTTGTTAGGATCAATAATCATTGAATTTAGATAACTAATTCTTTGCAGTTTATTGTTGTTAGCAGAGGCATTTTGTGAATGTACATAAGGAAATTCATCAAAAAATAGGTCAAACACCAAACGATGTAATTGAATCTATGAGAGACTGCCTTGGCTACCTAAAAGATTCTAGAATATACAGAAAAACAAAAGGGATGTCCCCAAGTGTACAAATCTGTACATTCAATATTAATTTGGATAGTTGTTGTACCATATTCTATCATTGATGATATTATCATCAATGATAATATGTATATTCCAAATTTTGGAACTCTCTCTAATATGGCAATTATGAATGTGTTGTTGGGTTTGAGTCTCAAATCTGATGAATTTTTACAAAATCATCAAAGGTTGAATAACTCACTTATAATATTCACTGATGGCTATTCAACCGATAAAGATTTAACTCCAAAATGCCGAGAAGTTCTTGATAAATTTAGAAAAAATTATGGTCATTTTACCAAACTTATATATGGGTTTTGGTGAAGGTGCTCATAAATACGGAGAGGAATTGGGTTTTTCTAACGAACCTGATCTTTATGGAGCAGTTGAGCGAATAGAGTTGGTTGATTTGAAATCTCTAAAGAACCCTGGTAAGATTTTTAGAAGAGCTGTTGGTCTTGTTAGTCAAGAAGTGTCAGCTTCTATTTCTCAATAGAAGAACACCTCAAATTTCTAACTACCAAACCCCACTCAATTGAGTGGGGTTTTGTGACTGTTGGTAAATGCCAAATTACTTAATCAAATATATACAAAGGACTAATACCATCCATTCTAAATTCGTTATTTGAAGTATTAGGAATAAGTCTGTTCGTAATGAAATACTTTTGGGCGTTATTATCTAAACAGATCTGGAGAGTTTTGCCTATATATTGATCATTATACGTTTTATATTCGTTGGTATTGTGACCGTGAAGATAGTTACTCAGGTTGTCAGTTATTAGTTTTGTATCTTCACTTGATCTTTGGTTGACTAAATTCCATAGTATACAAAACTCCACATAAATCAAAGATTTTTTCTTAGCTTCAACATCATCCATACCTTTATCTTGAAATCCTTCATAAGTATAGTCAAATTTTGTTTGTAAATCTTTGAATTTATAAGTTGTTTGTATATTAGCACTAAATTTAGTTAGTTTATTCCAGTTTTTTTCAATAGAATATTGACTTGGCACAAAGTTACTGGATGAATAGTATCTCCGAATGAAACTAGCAAAAAATTCATTAGCTCTATCTACAAATTCTTGAACATCAGTTACAGATTGTTCAGGGTTATAGCCAAGTATAATTTTTAGATATTGAATATTTAATTTATTATCAAAAGTTTTTTGATCATTAACTTCTTCACTCATTTTGGCATGAGTAAACAAAGACTTAGTCTTTAAGTTATATTCAAATAACTTCATTTGTTCAAAATAGTTTTTGTACATTTTCTCAAGCTCATCTGCTTCGTGAAAGATATGAGCTGTACCATAAGATGAGTTGTTAGCATATCTACCAATACCAGGATTCACTCCAATAACCCCAAGGTCATGATTGGATGCTATTATTCGGATTGGATCTGGATTGCCTATTATTTTGGCTTGATTCTGAATATTCTCAATCAAACTCATAGTAAGATAATCCGAAGCACCTCTATCACCAAGCACATCACCAAGCATTAGTAGACTAAATTGATCATCTCCTGTCCATATAATATCATCGACAAGTGATTGCAAATACTCATAATCTTGTTTGATGGATATTAGAGTATGTTTGACAGTGGATTGACCGTACTCAGTACGTAGTAACCTAGTTAAAGCAAAGGTTTTTTCAAAATCAAGCTCAGGCTTATACGAAAATACTGGCTCATCGTTTCTTACCCATTATTATTTTCAATATTTTTGAAAATTAAAGTAGGTGCATCGATATCTTTGATATCTTTATCTGTACTATTGGCACAGTGTTCACTCAGTTGATCAATTACCCTAGTTATTCTATGAACCGCATAATAGAGCTCTTTTGCTTTATTATCTTCCAAATACACTGCATCAGCTGCTACCAATGTTTCAATTAGTTTGACAAAGTTTCCGTGCAGATCTCCAATACAGACTTTTTCGGCTTTGCGAAGTTTTTCAGCTATACTTTGTCCTTCAACACCTTCTCCATATACTCCTACTATACTATCTGGATTGTTGGGTTCGTAGATCTCAAACTTGTAATTCTTACACATCACTTCTCGTGTAGCTTCTTTCTCTGCCTCAGTGATGGTTTTGGCTCTTTCAAGTTTGGCTAAGATCTCTGGAGAGATTGTTGCATTTTGATTATACTCTTGCTCTGATTCTATTTCTGTTTCTTGTTCATCCAAGATAGTAGTTTTCTCTTCAATTACCTCTTCTTCAGATTGATCAATTACTAATATAGGTTCAATAATTTGATCACTATTTGAGATATTTGAAACTTCTTCAATTCCTGGGACTATTTCATCATCTTCATTGCGAAGTTGTATAGAAGGAATAAATTCACTATCTATGTCGACTCGATCGTCATCTCCATCCGCTACTAACCATTTTTCAAAGTCATCATGTCTTTGCACAGCTTGATGAATAGTTGGTAAAAATTCTACATCCATCCTATTAATGAAGTTCTCAGGATCATCGTTGTATACAGTACTCATTTGTGCTTGCAAATCTCTTTGTTCGTCCTGATCCAAATTCAATGTTTTGATAAGTTCAAGTATTTCGTTGTATTTGACTAAACTTTTCTTTTTGAGAACCTCAGCTTGTTCTCGTAAAGTCTTATCAATTTGAGCTTCATAAGGTGTGGCTTGTTGAGCTTTTTTTGGTTGAAGTGGAGGTATCATCTTAAAAAACATATTGTGTACATTATTTTGATTCTGAGGTGTTTGGCTAGTTACCTGTGATTTCACTGGTTGGGTAACTGTTTGTACTGGTGGTTTTGGTTGCGCAACCGTTGGACTTGGTATAGTTGTTGGTTTGGCTGAATTTGGAGATTTGTTTGGAACTACAAAACTTTGTGGTGAACCCAAGTGTACCTGTTTCAAAGACTCTTGGAGTTTGGTTAAGTCTTGGAGGTATTTAATGAGTTTTGCCGTTTTAGTTGAGTTGGTGGATTGTTGAATCTTTTTATTCATTATACCTATCTCTCTACCTATTAAGTCAAGTTTGTTTTTGACAAACACATCCACAGGAAGTTGCTTGGATTTTGCTTTGGCAATTTCTTTGTTGTAGTTAAGTAAATATTTTTTGATTAATACTTTGCGCTGATTAATATATTGATCTATAGTTGAAAGATTTTTGGATTGGTTAATAGTTGGTTGGTTATTCAATCTGCTTGGTTGATTTGTGTTGCTATTAGTGTTTTGGGTAGGGTGTGGTTTAATTTGGTTTTTTCTTCTCTTGTTCCATAGTAATCCTGCAATAGCTCCAAAGGCTGTAACAACTCCAGCGACTGGCCAAAAGTTTGACCAACTAGGGGAAGGTTTTTGGGATGTAGGAATACTTGGAGCTGTGGATGGTTGGTTTTGATTAAAGTCATAACTTGGTTGGGTACTCGCAGAAACTTGAGGTTTAATTAAATCAATTTTTTGGGACTAGTTGTTGGTTGCCAACCTTGCTCAAAAGACTTTTGTTGGAGCTGACTCAGCTTAGAAATATTTCTACTCTTGGCAAAATACTCAGTTGTATGTTCACTATAGACTTTAGCTAAATCACCAAAAGCATTTCTTTCAATAGCAGCTAAATCATTAGCTAATTGGTTACTACCAAGAAGTTTGTAGATATCTTTTTTACTAGGGTTAGTTATTCCTTGAGATTGTAATTGCTTGACAACAACTTTTGCTTGATCAGAGGCAACCCTATGATATACAGATAGATTAAAGTTGAGCTTACCAAGATTATTTGCCTCTAGTCTTTTGATGAAAATATCTGTCAAAGCAGTAAATGTACTTTCTTCTTCACTGGGCCGATAAGTGTCTTTATTAACTGATTGATTCACAACAAATTCGATAGGTGAGTTTATCTGCTCATCAAAACAACGCCTGAGGACTTTTCTTTGGCTATTACAGGAGTAATTTGAGTCAAAAGTATCAAACTGCTATGTATAGCAAATCTTTTAATGTTATCCCAAAAGTTTGGGGTATTTATTTCAATATTA
This sequence comes from Candidatus Altimarinota bacterium, assembly GCA_012031925.1. Classification (GTDB taxonomy): domain Bacteria; phylum Patescibacteriota; class JACMRA01; order JACMRA01; family JACMRA01; genus JAAUSE01. The sequence continues at coordinate 2,155 of JAAUSE010000038.1, read as the reverse complement.
TTTTTTTAGAGATTTTTTCTAAGCGTAAGTTGTTCATCGTAGGTTGGTTTATGTGTTGTATATAGCATAGATATGGTAATTTGTCAAGGGGTGTTGAGGTCGAGAAGTCAATTACAAAAGATTAGATTGTGGAAGTTAATAAGATACAAAATGCTATAGACTGGAATAGATTGACAAAAAGCAAAAATCCTACAAAAATCAACACAGCTAATGCCGTTATAGCTCAGTAGGTAGAGCGCATCCATGGTAAGGATGAGGTCACCAGTTCAACTCTGGTTAACGGCTCCATTTATATATTTTTCATAAAACTAATCAAGCTCTGAAAATATTCAATGATTTGATAAATATTTGTACCTTCCAAATTATTATCATTGACCTCCAATTCTTCGATATCAAAAACTGTGTTAGGATATTTTTTTTTGTACTCATCTCTAAGCATAATCTTATGCTGCATTTTTTTTATTTTCAAATACTCCTGTGCCATACTCAAAATGTTTTCTACTCTGCTTAAGTATCTTTGAGGAATTCCTTTTTTTGATCAAAATAATTAAAACTAACTGGGCTTGATAAATACACATCCAACAAGTCAGTTAAATTAAAATCTTTTTTAGCTAGTTCTATACGAAGATCGCATTTATGAATCTTATTATGAAGTAGAGTTTTCAAATATTCCAAATCAATTTCCCCAAAATCAATTCTTCTTATCATATCAATATAAAAAACTTTTTCAGCGTCATTTATACCCTTAGTAATTTTTTGATTAATTAATTTTATCCAATCCTCTTTAGGTATTTTCCATATCTGTGAGATATTAACTTTAGAATAGCCAAAAGGTATTTTAATAGACTTATTAATGTCCATAGCAAAGCTATTCCCACCACTATTATTTTGCTCTTTGATAACTGCTACAATATCTTGAGGATATTTATCAACACTAGATCCAAAAACCATTTTTGAACCACCCATAGTACCATAAATTTCCCAACTATCTAATTGACTTTGGTTAACCAGCATGTTAGCGTTCTTCACAAAATCTATAGATGTTTTGAAATTCCAAAAACCTTCTCTCAAAAATTTATTCCCTCTAGCCATGTTGAATTGCCAGTTAATTTCCTTGAGAAACTTTTGATCCATGATAATTATATGGTTATTTTGACTCTCAAGTAAATCTTTAACAAATGGATCTTTATTTAGAATTTCATAACCATATGATGGATTATTAATAATTGACTCATAGAACAAAGTTATACATTGACTACAATTGTTAGAGTTAGCTTCTTTATCAATAAAAACAGCTCGTTGAATAAACTCCAACAAATAATTTTTTCTAGTTTTTATATGTTCTAATTTTTCCCCCAATGTGTTGACTTCAATTGGATAATAACTATTTGGGTTAACCTCTTCCAAAAACATATCATTTTTTTGCCTTATATCTTTGGTAACTTTTTTTAATTCAAATTCATTCAAAATATTATGCTGCAATATATAGTCAAAAAAAACTCTCCTTTCCAGCTCATCTTTTGGAATTTTTATAATATCCAAACTATTGTCCTTCATCTTGATTTTATCTTGATAAATTCCTAGTTTTGGACTCATAAAAAAGCTGACAACTCTGAAATATAAGCTTTTAATTGGGCCTCAAATCTCAAGATCAGCTCATCTTCGACCTCCCCTTCAACTAAGAACATAAACTCATCCCCACCATACCTAGCAGCAGTTATATTTACATTGGCCAAAGCTTCTTTATAGTCTAGTTCAAATGATTTAATTGTTTGTTTTATCTGTTCTACTATTTGGTTGATAACAATATCACCTCCATAAGTATGATTCACTTCATCATATATATTTGTTGAAGCAAAATTTTCAATATCCATCATTAATATAGCAAAAGGCTTACCATTGTACTCATACTTATCTTGATCATTCAAACTAAAAAATCTTTGATATATTGTATACATAAGCGCAGACCTGTTCAAAAAAATCTGACCATCTAATTCAATTTTTCGACCTTCAGGGCTAACCCATTTTACGCTTTTTAGTAAATTAGTATCATATACAAGTGGTGCAATTTTCTCAGCAGAATCATGGTTATACAAATCATATATATTGTTTCGAAAATCAAATACCCCAAAAACAAATTTTCTAACTTTTATCA
>JAAUSE010000037.1 GCA_012031925.1 Candidatus Altimarinota bacterium | reverse complement strand
TTACCCCTATTCATTTTTACAAATCACATTTGGTTACCACACAAGGTTCTTTATTGAATAAGACAACCAAGCCTAGTTTTATCTGACTAAAATCAATCATAATATCACAATTATTATCTAATTGAATTGCAAAATAAAATAATTGTCAATTGACAAAACCCCATCCAATAGTTAAAAATGATTCAATGACACCTATAGAATATGCAAGTCTAATCAAGAAGTGGTTTTGGATGCAATTCTCTATTAGTTTGGTAGCTTTTTTTGGAATTATTTTTTTGCTTAATCCTTATGATAGTAATTTATATATTTGGGCTTTCTTGATTAGTTTTGTTTTTGTCTTATTTTCAGCGCTATTGTTAGTTGCACTATCTTTTTTTCAGAACCAACAGTCTAGAATACTAACCATATCTCAAATCAATCAGCTCGTATATCAATCCATAATCAGCTCAGTAACTTTTGCTCTAATACTTGTACTTGTTCAAACCAATACATTTAATATAATCTCAATGGGGGTTGTGCTTTTTTGTTACGTTTTGTATCAACTTTGGGCTAACAGTCAAGATAATTAATTTTTTAGTATGTCAGATAATTACTACAATCAAGACAGCAATTATGGTTATACCAACGAAACACCAACCCGTAAAAAAGTGAATTTTTTTGAAATTGGAATCATTGTTGTCAGTGTTTTGGGAGTAATAATTACTTTTGCCATTGGTTTTAACACTCAAGCAATTAAGAATCGTGATGAGCAACGTTTTGCAGATATCAATAATGTAGTAATTGCTTTGGATAATTATTATCTAAATAGTAGCGTCAACCCAAGTTCAAGAACTTATCCAGTAGCTAATTGTTCCTTTGATCTTAATGAAGTTGATTTTGAATTCACTCTACGAGAACAATTAACTGGTATGAGGCTTGATCTTGACACACATGCTTATATCAAACCAGATGATTTTCCAAAAGATAACTGGGGAGTCTATAGTCAAAATCTCAACCAAAGAAAACTACCTTATAGGTGTTCCCAAAATCTTTCAGGTGATAGTTCTGATTCTATTTATAAAGATGAGTACCCAAGTTGCAATTTTTCATCCACAGCAGAGAAGAGGTTTCGCCAATGTTATATATACACCAGCTCTAATAATGGTGACACATACCAAATTGGGTACTATTCTGAAGTAGATAAACAGTTCATTGTGTACCGCAAATTTAGAGAAACTCCAATTGAATTTGTTAGATAACCCAAATATTATTTTTATATATAATACATCCCAACTTCCTGATCCAGAACAACCTCGCCATCTTGAATGGTAATCACTCGTTTTTTGAGTTTGTCGACAACTTCTTGGTCGTGGGTTGCTAGTAGTACAGTTGTTCCTGAGTTATGAATTTTCAAAAGAAGGGTTATAATCTCATAAGTGTTAGCTTTATCCAAATTTCCAGTAGGTTCATCCGCAATTAGCAAAATAGGGTTATGTGATAAAGCTCTAGCAATAGAAACACGTTGTTTTTCACCACCACTTAATTCGTTTGGATATCGATCCGATTTAGCCACAATTCCAACCAAATCAAGAAGCTTTGGCACGTCACGTTTAATCTCCTCCTTATTAGCTCCAGCCACCTCCATAGCCAAAGACACGTTCTCGTAAACTGTACGAGAAGGAAGGAGTTTGAAATCTTGAAAAATCACTCCAATTCTTCTCCTCAAATAAGGCATAAACTCACTTTTGATTTTGTCTACTCTAATATCTTCAATCCAAATCTCGCCACCTCTATCAGGTTTAGCCTCACCAATTAACATTTTCAACAAAGTACTTTTACCAGCACCTGAAGCTCCAATAAATGAAACAAACTCTCCCGCTTTGATCTCTAAGTTCACATTTTTCAAAGCAGAGTTAGAATCTTTCCCATACTGTTTACTGACATTTTGATACTTTATCATAAAAACAATCTTACTCAATCTACAGAAGAAGTCAAGCACAAAAAAATACAAAACCTCTTCTCTAATACGATATTTATTTAGGAAAAAGGTTTACACTAATTACCAACAAAAAAAGATTAGAAAATAAGAATATTGACTACAAATTCAAAGTTAATTTATATATCTTGTATGTCCAAAAAACTTACTTGGTTTATCACAATTTTTGCAGCTTTTACTATTAGTCTTTTTTTGATTTTGATACTTTTATTTGGCTATAACGTTTATCGCAACTCCAACCCTTTATCACAAGTTACAGTCGAAGGAGTGGCCTCTCAAAAAATCAAATATGATGAGGCTAGTATAATATACTATGTTCAAAAAGAAGGCGTAAATACCAAAGAACAAAATGATCAAGTTAATATTATAGTAAAAAAAGTTACTGATTATCTACTAACCAAAAATATTCAAGAAAATGATATCAAGACTAACAAAAATTCATATCAAAGCTATAATTTTGAGGTAAGTGCCAATGGTGAAGAAGTTTTTGTATCACAAGGGTCTATTGAAGTAACCTTCAAAGATATTCAAAATAATTTGGAATTACCAAATGAAATAACTGATGAGGTTACCAATCTTGGGGTAACAAATTTTTCTGGTTACACTTACAAAGTAAGCAATCAAGAAGAGCTTTGTGAAGACCTTAAAAGCAAGGCTATCAAAGATGCATCTCAAAAAGCCGAAGAAAGAGTTGAGGTTCTTGATGGTGGTAAAATTATTCGAAAATCAACCAGTGAAACCAGCGGCTGTGATCAGGATTTTTTCCCATATTACGGAGGTGGTGCTCAAGAGATTGCAATAAGTTCAGATAAACAAGCGCAACCCCAACCTGTCTTCACAGGTGAACAAGAGTTAGAAGTTAGAGTACAATTAGTAGCTGAGTATAGATAGCTTGACTTTTAATTGAATAAATGCTAATAATCCCTTAACAAAATCAAGGCTCAACTATCAACTCTAGTTTAGTTGTCCAAAATTTTGTTGTTTTACAATTTGTTCTAAAATCATGGAGTAAAGTTATGCAAATGACTAACAAGTCTGCATCTAACAAAAACATACTTTGGCTTAGCGAAATCAAAAACAATGATATTCCAATTGTTGGAGGCAAAAATGCTTCTTTAGGAGAGTTATATAATAACTTAGCTCCTTTAGGAGTCAATGTACCTAATGGATTTTGTATAACAGTTGAAGCTTATCAAGAGTTTGTAAAAAATATCCAAAAAGAGTTGGTATCAATTCTTAATAGCTATGATTTACAAAACACAGATCAGTTAGCTGTTGCTGGAAAAAGACTTAGGGATTTAATTATCCAAACACCTTTTTCTTCAGCACTTACACAAGATATTCAAGATAATTATCATCAACTTTCCCAAGAATTTGATAAGCCTAATCTGTCTGTAGCAGTACGTTCTAGTGCTACTGCTGAAGATCTTCCTGATGCTTCCTTTGCAGGTCAACAATCCTCCTATCTTCATGTAAGAGGAGAGAGTTTGGTTGTCAAAAAGGTTCACGAATGTTTTGCTTCGCTTTTTACTGACAGAGCTATCTCCTATCGTGAAGAAAAAAAATTCAATCATTTTGATATAGGGCTCTCAGTTACCGTTCAAAAAATGGTAGCTAGTGACAACAGGTCAGCTGGAGTAATATTTACACTTGATCCTAACAGTGGTAACAAAAATGTTATTCTGATAAGTGGATCATATGGACTTGGCGAAAAAGTAGTTGCTGGAGAAGTAGAACCAGATGAATTTTTGGTCTACAAACCTAGTCTCAAAGGTAATTTCAAAGCAATTATTGGTAGAAGTTTGGGTTCCAAAAAAACCTCTTTGGTTTATAATAGTTTAACAGGACTTCAAGAAGAATGTGATGTCACTAGAATCAATCAAAACAGGTTTTGCATTGAGACTCAAGAAGTTATTGCTTTAGCCAAATCAGCTTTTTTAATTGAAGAGCATTACTCCAAAATGAATGGTTACTATTGTCCTATGGATATAGAATGGGCCAAAGATGAAGATTCTGGAAAATTATTTGTAGTTCAAGCTAGACCAGAGACTGTTGAGTCACTGTTAGACCCAAACTCAATTACAATTTTCAAGATGATTCAAACCAATCTAGTTACAATTGCCAGCAGTATTTCTGCAAGTAGGTCAATTGGAGCTGGAAAGGTTAGAATTCTTAAGGACTTATCTCAAATGAGTCAATTTGAAGATGGTGAAGTGCTCGTAACTGAGTCAACATCTCCTGATTGGGTTCCAGTTATGAAAAAAGCATCAGCTATTATTACTGCTCAAGGTGGTCGTACTTGCCATGCTGCAATTGTCTCAAGAGAGCTTGGTAAACCTGCAATGGTAGGTTGTACTAATATATTAGAGATAGTTAATACTTCTCAAGAAGTGACAGTTGATTGTTCCAAAGGAACCATAGCTTATCTCTATGATGGAATATGCGAGTTTGCCAGCAAAGCAATTGTGTTGGATACTATTCCATCAATTTGCACCAAAGTCTTTCTCAACACTGCTAAGCCTGATGAAGCCTTTCAAGTTGCCAAGCTCCCAGTTAACGGGGTTGGTCTCTTGAGGATGGAGTTCATTATTAACAATATTGGAATTCACCCAATGGCTTTAATTAATTACAAAAACTTAGCTCAAGAAGCCAAGGAAAAATAGCTCCAAAAACTTCAGAGTACAACCTCAAAACTGATTATTTTATTGATGAGTTAGCTTTTGGAGTCTCAAGAATAGTTGCTGCTTTCAGTCCGAGAGATGTAATCGTTAGGTTATCAGATCTCAAGTCAAATGAATATGCAGATCTTATTGGTGGTCAGTATTTTGAACCAAATGAGGAAAATCCAATGCTTGGCTGGAGAGGGGCTGCTCGATATATCTCAAAAGAATATCGAAAAGCTTTTGATCTTGAATGTGCTGCTCTCAAAAGAGTGCGTGATGGAATGAATCTACAAAATCTAATTCTAATGGTTCCATTTTGTAGAACTGCCGAAGAAGGTCAAGAAGTTGTAGAAATTCTTGCTCATAATGGACTTGTTAGAGGTGAAAATGGTCTCAAAATTTATGTAATGGCCGAACTACCAGTTAATTGTTTGCGGGCTAAGGATTTTTGCAAAATTTTCGATGGTTTTCTATTGGATCCAATGATTTAACTCAGTTAACTTTGGGTATTGATAGAGATGCTGGAAATATAGCAAACAGTTTTGATGAAACCAATCCAGCCGTGCTTGATAACATTCAGATACTTATTGACAATGTTCGTCAATACGAAAAAGAAACTGGAGAAACTAAGTACATTGGTATATGTGGACAAGGTCCTTCTGACAAACCTGAGTTAGTCAAATGGCTCATCAATAGAGGAATTGATTCTGTTAGTCTTACTCAAGATGCAGTTTTCAGTACAATACTAAATATTGCTGAAGCTGAGAATCAAAATGTTGATTCTTTCAGAAAAATGTTAGACTTCTAACTAAAACATAAAGTCCATATAGTCTCGTATTAAATTGCGAGACTTTTTTTTCTTGACGAAAGACAATTTTCTTAGTAAACTGATAATCTCTTACAATCTTGTAGCCTTTGTAAATAAAGACTTTGAGTAAGTTGTTTCCAAGTTTTAATAATTTTTTATGCGTAGAACCAAAATCATTTGCACAATTGGGCCCAAAACATGGGACAAAGAAAATATCCTCAAACTAGCCAAAGGTGGGATGAATATTGCTAGATTAAATATGTCTCATGGAGATCATGAGCAACATGCTAGAACCATCAGTTATATTAAGGAAGTAAACCAAGAAAATGGCTTTAATGTAGCCATTATGCTCGATTCCAAAGGCCCAGAGATTCGCTCAGGTGATCTCAAAGAACCACTTCCACTCAAAGTTGGGGATCAGCTTATTCTGACAACCCAAACCATGCCAGCCTATCCAGATTATACTACCCAGATTAATTACGACGGGTTCATTAACGATGTAGAGGTTGGGGATGTTATTCTTGTTGATGGTGGGATGATCAATCTTGAAGTAGTCCAAAAGACAGACAAGGATGTGATCACCAAAGCTCTTGATGACGGCAAACTCACCTCCAGAAGACACCTCAACATCAAAGGAAAATCCGCTCAACTTCCACCAATCACTGACAAAGATTGGAAAGATATCGATTTTGCGATTAGTCAAAGAGTTGATTTTTTTGCTCTTTCCTTTGCTAACGGAGGTGCTGTAGTCAACAAGCTAAAAGAGTACCTTACTGAGAAAAACTCTACAATAAAAATCATCTCCAAGATTGAGAGTACAGATGCAGCTATCAATATGAAAGAGATTGTAGATGCCTCAGACGCTGTGATGGTTGCTCGTGGTGATCTTGGTGCCGAATTACCTATAGAAGATGTTCCAATGGTGCAAACAGATATTGTTAATTATTGTCGCCAAACAGGAACTCCGGTCATAGTTGCCACCCAGCTTCTTGAGTCAATGATGGTCTATCCAACGCCAACAAGGGCAGAGGTAACTGACATCTATTACGCTGTCAAACAACGATCTGATTGTATAATGATGAGTGGTGAAACAGCTGGTGGTAACTACCCATTCAAAGCCCTTCAGGTTATGGACACTGTTGCCAGAAGAACCGAACAAGAATTCTTATCTGACAAAACAATCCTCCTCAACGATACAAACGTTCCCAAGAACGAAATGGCTCTTGGAAGTGCGGTAATTGCCAACAATATCGAAGCCAAAGCCATCATAGCCTTCTCATTGACTGGTGAGACAGCAGCCTTGATATCCCAGTGTCGACCCAATTCCAAAATCTACGCTTTTGCTGGCACCCCAGAGGTTCAAAAACAACTTAATATCAATTGGGGCGTAGAATCCTTCTTCCTACCTTTTGATGATAATGATCCAGAAAAAACAGTCCAACAAGCTATTGAAGGTCTCAAAAAACGTGGAATGTTAGAGGTAGGTGATAAAATTGTAACAGTTTCCAATATTAGAGCTTACAACGAATCAGTCCTAGCAATCCAATTTCGGTTAATAAATTAATAAATTATTTCCAATTCAAAATCTAATTTTATATTTGGTTTTGAAATAGTCATTTCTAAAAACCTTGTATGCTTGATTTAATATTACTTAACTTGTCTGTTAACCTCATTAAAAGGTGTACTTTCAATCATATTTGAGGATTGATGTAGAGAATAATCAAAAAAGCTATCGTTGAGTCTTTTCAAAAATTAGTTAATTTTAGTTGCAAAGTATGCTAAAAAACCCTCACAGATCAAAACACAAAAAACCATTCAGCTATTTGGCTTACCCAAACTACAATAATATAAAACCAGTCCAGTTACTTGACAATTAAGCATAGTTATAATATAATCCAAACATCATTTATGTCTATAATTAAGCTATTTATTAACCAATTGCAAAATTTTTTTGTAATAGTTTCACTTTTCTTTTTGAGTTTTAATACCTTACCAGCTTTTGCTCAAGATAGTCTAATTCCTGACCCTTGTCCTCCTCAAGGTTGTCCAGTTACAGGAAGTAATTTACCAGAAGATGTTTCAAGACAAGAAGTTGCTGATCTCATCTTGTTTGTTGCTAACATTCTTACTTATGTTATTGGAGCTTTAGCGGTTCTTTTCATTGTAATTGGTGCTTTATTAATGGTTATTGGTAAAGGAGAAGTAGGTGCAAAGTTAATTAAAAATGCTTTAATTGGTCTTGTAGTTGCTATTTTAGCTTACACAGTAGTTTATCTCATAGGTTCAGCAGCACAAGGTACATACCTTAATTTTTAATGAACCCAGTAATTCAAAGACTTACTCTACATACTGTAGGGCTGCTTGAATAGTCTTGACAATTTAAAGCTCTCAGAAAATAGTATTTATACTTGTTCGAGGTGAAGATTTATGAGTAAAAGTATTATTACCAATGATAATTGCTATTATTCTTTTTTGTGGCTGGCTTGTGATTATCAACAATTTATTAAAATAATCATTTCTAAATTACGCAAATTACAAGTTCAAGGGTTCGATAAAAGTAGTAAGGTTTATCAAACTCTATATAATAGGATGAGAGATTTTCGGAATAAAAAATACCAAATATTCTCAGGGTATTTAGGACTTTTTGAGTTAGAGACAAAAATTCTCTCAAAGCTTAATGCTTTCAAATTCTTTATAATACCTTCAACTTACAGATTTTTTTAATCACTATAGTCTCTAGCTAAGAGACTATTTTCTTTTCTGAACCAAAAAATTACTTGTTGCAATTAAAATTGTTCCAATCAGGACCAAAGAGACTGGCCAAGAAAGCAAATCCACAAAATACTCACTATTCATATAAAATAAATAAATTATCAAAGTAACAAACCCATTTACATAATAAATACTTGACTCCAGTTTAGAACCCAACCAAAACAAACCAAATATTATACCAGAAAACATTATATCAGTAATCAAGTTACCAGTTATACCACTAGCAATACTTATAATATACATTGGCAAAGCAAAAAACTCAACAAAATTGGCAGTCTGAGTTCTATTATTCATTTTTTTGCGGGCAATTAGTATTGAAATTGTGGCAAATATAAAAAACCCAAAAGCTACAATTCTATGAGATAAATCTGGCAACAACTCTAAAAAATGGCCTACAAAACTACCAAAAGAAATGATTGAATATATCCAGACAAAGCTACTAAGAATATTTCTTTGAAGCTTCTTATCAACAAGATAATATACTCCAGACATTATCAAAAAAACTATCCCACTAACCAAACTAATCTTAACATCAGAGGATTCTAATTTGTCCAAAAATACAAAGACTCCAAATGGAATTAACAATGATGCTACCAAAAAAACGGATTAGCAATTCCTTCCTGAGATTTTTTTATATCACTAATAATAGCTATGCCAAAAGTCACAAGACCTATTCCTAATGTCATTACTACTTGTCCAATATCTCCAAGATCAGACCAAAAAAGACTGACCACAAAACCAGTCCAAACAATAAAATTAAACC
>JAAUSE010000036.1 GCA_012031925.1 Candidatus Altimarinota bacterium | reverse complement strand
GGCCAAAAAGCTAGACAGGATCAGATCCAATCGGATTTTTACTTCCCGAAGACTAAAATTGCTAAAGATCATTATTTTTGTTAGGTGATAATCGTTCAAATAGCATTGACTCTAGGAGAAAAGGGGCTTTTGCAGATTTTTCAATTCTAGGCTACGAGACAATTAGGTTTTGGCCATTTAGTGAGTTTAAGTTTTTTAATGATCCAGGATATGAGTTTTTGCAAATTGATGAGGTTACTAAATCTCTTTTGGATAATGCTAGACAAAAACAATCTTTGGTGTTTAAGGCCTCTCCAAGCTCAAACTTTTAGCATGTATAGTCGAACTACATTAAACCATTACACTGCTGTACCTATCAAATAGGCGACAGAGTTACCTATGTTGACAGGTTTCGCGGACGTGTAATGTAAAGGTTTAATATGTATCCTGTATATTAGTTGGTATATTCTTAAATCTTTGACAATAATTGAAATATTTTAAACTAGTTTAATACTATACCTTTTTGGTTTTGGTTGTTTTTTAATTTTTAAAAATATATTAATTTTTTATGCAAAAATATCTTTATGTGATAGTTTTTTCACTCGCAATTGTTTTTTTAGGATCGGTTAATGGTAATGCTTGGCAGAATCAATGGAGTTATAATTCAAATGGTTCTGGATGTAATCAAAATGAATATCAATATCAAAATCAATATGCCAACAAGTGGGTTCAAGCAGATTGGGAATATCAATACCAGTATCAATGGGGAGTTGATTGTCATCAGGTTCAAGAACAGGCTCAACAGCAAGGGCAGTCTTCGGCATTAGGGTCTCAAGACCAAGGTAATTATCAGATTCAAGAACAAAATGGATACGGTGCTCAAATTCAGCATCAAAATCTGGTTCAATGGCAAACTAAATCGAATCAAGATCAACATGCTTATCAAGGTCAGAATCAATGGGGAAATCATAGTCAATATCAAAACCAATATCAAGTTCAAAATAGATAAATAGCTTATTTTTATTTTTTGAAAAAAAGTCATTGAAAGCAGCTCTTTTTGGGCTGTTTTATTTCGCTCGTTTTTCTTTTATTTAATCATGAATTATTTATCTATTTGATAGAGATTATATAAAATATTGCTTGACATTCAACTAATTAATTTTTATCAATTTTTTAAAGTCTTGGTGACAAGCTTTTTATTAAAAATCATTAAAAAAATTAACTTTATAACAATATATGACAGATAATATGGTAAGTACAAAAACTTTAGTAGGGATTTTTTCAGCAACATTGGCAATAATGGGATTTATGGCATTGACTTCTATTTCCAGTAATGCATGGTACTACCCTAATTACAATAGTCAAAATCAAGGATCTCATCAGAATCAATTTCAAGCTGGATCTGGTTCTCAGTTTCAAGGATTAGGACAAGGACAAAACCAAACAGGATATTATAACCACCAAAACCAAGGATCAGGACAAAACCAAGCAAACTTTGGATGGGGAAACCAATCCCAAGGAACAATTCAAGGACAAAACCAATCAGGTATTGGAAATAGTCAAAACCAAGGAGCTGGTCAAAATCAATTCCAGTTATTAGGTGGATGGCAGGATCAACAACAGTTCCAGAATCAAAACCAATCAGGTATTGGAAATAGTCAAAACCAAGGAGCTGGTCAAAATCAAGCGCAAGTTGGTCATGGTTCACAAGTACAGTATCAAGGTCAATCACAAAACCAGTACTAATTACACTAGTATAATTTTGTAAAATAGTTAGGGGTATCTAGGTTTGTTAGAACCCCTTTCTTATAATTATCAATTAATAACAATCTTTAAATATGTTTTTATCAGCAATATCTCGAAATGTTTTTATCATCACCTTGCTTATGGGAATTTTTTTGTTTGGAGTGGGAGCAAATGCAGGTACACAAACAAGTATTCAAACTCAATATAGAGATGGTGTTTATTCAGGTAACTATAGCAGTAGTATTGATGGTCGCCACTCTTTTGATTGCAGTGTAAGTGATGATCAGTTTCATGATATTTTTAACGATTATCACAGAGCTTATTTTATGAGATGGTTCTCTGGATATGATTATTATCCGGATTATAATTTTATGGATAAGATAGAAAACATCAATGGATGTAGTATTTGGAGTCATTAAAAATCAATGGATTTGAATAAAAGATATAGGTTAGGTTCTAAAATAACAAAAAGTTGAGCAATATTGCTCAACTTTTTGTATCCAAATAATTATAACTTACTCACTAGTTTTTTCTTCCATAGGTCCTTCTTTTGGTGTTGCATCAACATCTTGTGCATCTTGAGTGGGTTGTTCTTCAGTAGCTTCTGCTGGGGTTGCATCTGGCTGAGATTGTTGAGTTGAGTAGATCTTTTCACCAACTTTCATAAGTGCATCTTGAAGATCTTTAGACTTTGATTCCAAAGCTTCTTTGTCGACATCTTCTTTTTTGACTAACTCTTCTAGCTCAGTTTTGATTTTTGTGATGTTTTCTTTATCATCACTTGCTAGTTTTTCGCCCATGTCTTTGATGAGTTTATCAGTTTGGAAGATTGTGTTTTCTGCAGTGTTCTTGGCTTCAATTTTAGATTTTTTGGCAAGATCTGCTTCTTTTTGTCTTTCTGCTTCATCAATAGCTTTTTGCTTTTCTTCTTCAGATAGTGTTGAAGATCCAGTGATAGTAATATCAGCTTGCTTACCAGTTCCTTTGTCGGAAGCAGTTACTTTGAGAATACCATTAGCATCTAGGTCAAAAACAACTTCAATCTGTGGTACTCCACGAGGAGAAGGAGGAATACCTGAGAGAGTGAATTTTCCAAGAGATTTGTTGTCTTGTGCTAAAGGTCTTTCACCTTGAACAACATGAACATCAACAGCAGTTTGATTATCAGCGTATGTGCTAAATACTTGAGATTTGGATGTTGGGATTGTGGTATTACGTGGTATCATTGGGGTGGCGATATTACCAGCTGTTTCAATAGCTAAAGTTAGAGGTGTTACGTCAAGCAAAAGAATATCTTTGACATCTCCTTTGAGTACTGCTCCTTGAATTGCAGCTCCCATAGCAACAACTTCATCAGGGTTTACTGAAAGGTTGGGCTTTTTACCAAAGAATTCTTCGACAGATTTTTGCACCAATGGCATTCTAGTCATACCACCAACCATGATAATTTCGTTGATCTGACTTTTGTCGAGATTAGAATCAGCCAAAGCTTTTTTAACTGGTTCAAGGGTCTTAGTAATTAATTCTTTAACTAATTCTTCAAGTTTGGCTCTTGTTAGGGTCATTAGAAGATGTTGTGGTTGGTTGTCAGCTCCCATTGTAATGAAAGGAAGATTGATCTGGTGTTCATTTTGAGTAGAAAGATCGTGTTTTGCTTTTTCAGCTGCTTCTTTGATTCTTTGAATACCAGCTTTGTCTTTAGAAAGATCTATACCAGTATCCTTTTTGAATTCACTAATAATATAGTCAATAATTTTTTTATCAAAGTCATGACCGCCAAGATGGGTATCACCATTTGTTGAAAGTACTTCAATTGTTTCATTGGAAATTTCTAGAACAGTTACATCAAAAGTTCCTCCACCGAGGTCATACACAAGAACTTTTTCATCTTGACCAGTTTCGAATCCATAAGCCAAGGCAGCGGCGGTTGGTTCGTTAATTATACGAAGAACTTTGAGACCTGCAATTTCTCCTGCGTCTTTGGTTGCTTGTCTCTGCGCATCATTAAAATATGCCGGAACAGTAACTACAGCTTCAGAAATTGATTGACCAAGCTTAGCCTCAGCATCAGTTTTGAGTTTGCGTAGGATTGCTGCTGAAACTTCTTCTGGGGAATATTTTTTACCATCTTTGGTTGATAATTTGACTTTGTTACTATCACCAGAAACAGTGTAAGGCATTAATTCCATATCATCTTTAACTTCGGCATCAGAAAAAGAATGACCAATAAATCTCTTGATTTCATAAAAAGTATTTTCTGGATTAAGGACACTGTTGCGTTTGGCTACTTCTCCGATGGTTACTGAGGTATCTTTTGGATTATAAAAAAATACTGAGGGTGTGGTTCTAGCACCTTCTGCGTTTTCAATAATCTTGGGTTTGCCTCCAACAACATAAGCCATAGCTGAGTTGGTAGTTCCAAGGTCGATTCCTAAAACAATTGACATAAAAATATATAATAGTTGTGGTTATAAAATTCATCTAAATAGATATATTATATATAAACAAATTTAAAAAAGTTGTCAAGGAGTGGTAGAGGTTGCTAATTTTGACACTTAAGATAAATATTTGTATGATCAGGATATATGATCAAGATGGTTTGCAAAGTTTTCATTTTCTTATTGATTTTGGTTGGACTTGGACTTAGAATTGAGGGTTATGCTCAAAAAGCAGATATTGTCAAAGCTAAGGTGATATCAGAAAGGATTGATAGTAGTTTTGAAGATAAGGATTTTGTTAATCAGTCAATGGAGGTTAGGATTTTGGAAGGAATCAATATAGGTCAAGTGGTGACAGTAAATTCTTCAGTGAATAGATCAAAAGCTATAGATTTGTATGAAAAGGGTGATAATATATATCTTATTAAAGGAATGGAAGGAGAATATTTTTTTGCAGATAGAGATAGGTTACCTCAGATTGGAATAATTTTTGGTATATTTTTTATTATCGTTGTTGCTTTGGCAGGTAAAAGGGGCTTTGGTTCAATTGTTGGGTTGGCTAGCTCTGTGTTGATAATTGCTTTTTATATAATTCCTCAGATTGTTAACGGACAAGACCCATTCATTGTTTCTTTACAAGGAATATTTGTGGCAGCTTTGGTTTCTTTTTATTTTGCACATGGATTTAACCGGCGAACTACCATTGCTCTAGTGGGTACTATAATAACCTTGGTGTTGGCTGGGGTGATTGCTTGGTATTTTACTAGGTTGTTGTCGCTGACTGGAAGTTATTCTGAAGATACAGCGTATTTGCAAAGGGGTGTTTTGGAAAATCTAGATCTTAGAGGGTTGTTTTTGGGTGGTGTTATGCTGGGAACACTTGGTGTTCTGGATGATATAACTACAGCTCAAGTGGCAGCGGTAGAACAATTGAAAAAAGCTAACTTTGAATTAGATATGAGGCGAGCTGTTTGTGAGGAGTTATGAGATTGGGAAGGAACATATTGCTGGACTTGTGAATACGCTTGCTTTTGCATATATTGGATCATCTTTTGCTTTTTTACTTTCATTTACTGTAAACAATACGAATCCTTGGTGGTTTATTCTCAATTCTGAGTTCATAGCTACTGAAATTGTCCAAACATTGGTAGGTAGCACTGCTCTGGTTTTGGCTGTTCCAATTACTACTTTGTTGGCTAGTAGGTTTTATAGCAGTATATCTAAAGAGTCTTTGAACAAATCTAGTTTGGGAGATGTGCATAATCATGTTCATTAGCTTTGACATTTGTGAAACTGTTCTATATATTAAATAAATAAACACAGAACATGCCAGATAGCCGAGATAATCAGAATATCAGTGGTGGAAAACTTAATCGTCCAAATTTGGACGAAATTGCTAGTAAATTAGCAGAAATAGCTGGATCTGGTGATGGTTCTGGAAAAGACTAATGGGAGCAATCAATGATCCAAGGGCTTATGGTTTTAGTGAGGGAGAAATTTTTGTTATTGCTAATTCTCCGCAAATTAGATCAATGGCATTAGAGCAAATAAGCCAAAATGTTGCTAAGAATGTTGAGCAGTCTCAAGTGGATGGAATAGAGAAGGATTTGGAAGAGTCCTCAGCTACTTATATTTCTCCACAAAATGAAGCTTCAATTCAAAAACAATCTGTTAGAGAAGCAACAAAGGGTACAGATTACCAAGATCTTAGTAATGAAGAAGTTGATGCCAAATTCCCTGGGGCAAGATATACTGAGATTGTTAATGAAGATGGCTCCAAAGAGAGGATTGCTTTAGATAGTGCTCAAGCCATTAATAAAGAACGACAAGATCTGGTTGATAAGGGTTTGGCCAACCCTGAAGATTTTGATAATATCCAAACAGGTTTTATTGATTCAAATGGGTTAAGTCAAGAAGAACTTGAAAAAGCAGCAAGAAGATATGAAGATCAAGCTGATAGGCAACTGGGTAGAGGAACTGATGATGTTGATGAATTGGATGGAACCCAAGATCGATTTGCATCTTTGGATAAACCTGCGGAGGAAGAGAGTAGTTATGATCCAGTTGGTGAGATTAGAGATAAAGATCCGAAAGAAAAGAAGGGTAATCTGGATGAAGGAGAAAATTACGATGATTATGTAGGGGGTAAAGATCTTGATGAGCTGAACAAAAAAGCTGAATCACTTGGTTTGGCTCCATACTTACCAACTGGTGACGCTGAGACTGATAGGGGTTTAAAGAATCAACAAATAGAAGCTATTAGAGATGCGGAAAAAAGACAAGAAAATAAGAAACAGAGAGGGGAAGATAAACAAGAGCAAACTGATGGTAGGGTGAGTGAGAAAAAAGAAAAAATAAGAGATCAGATTAATGATGAGAGCTATGATAGTGACGCGAATTTTATTCCTCCTTCGCAAGAAGGGGTTGATAGAAGGTATAATGAAAAATATAACGATAATGGATTTGGCAAAACTCCTGAAGAGATTGAGAAAGAAAAAAACCAAAAGAAAACTAGTGATGACCAAACAGACAAAGATGGAAGTCAAAGTAAAGGAAAAATAGATGATGGAAATAAAGCTGATGGCGCAAAGACAAACCAAAGCCAACAGTCAAGTGATAAAGGTAGTACCTATAAAGATGGTAAAAACAACACTGCTGGTGAAAGCGATAATAAGGAGAAGGAAGGGAGTGGTGAGAATCAAAGTCCATCTAGACTAGGGTCGATTGGATCAAGTTTGGGAAGCGGGTTGGCCTTGGCTAGAGATCCATCCCAAATTGCTGATCTTGCAAAAAGCAAAGCTGGGGAAGCATTTGGAAACACTGGGGTTGGGCAGGGTTTGAAGAATTTTCAGAAAAAAACACAGGATGTTAAAGATAATCTCAATGTAGCTAAAAACTTCGTGAAAAAGGTCAAGAGGTTAAGGATCAAGCCAAAGATTATGTGGCTAATAATGTAAAAAAAGTTTTGGTTCAAGCAGTTAGTGCAATTTGGACATTCATAGCACCGTTCTTGCCGTGGATTGCTGGGTTTGTGTTTTTGGTGATAATGTTTTTGACTTTGTTTTCAAGTGTTGTGATATATGCTTATTGTTATGAAGAAGATCCAAGGGTGATTCGATCTACTCTTGAGGTTGCATTAACAGGAAACCTCGCTGCAGGCCTAAGTGTAACGGGTCTTTCTGACCCAGCAGCACCTAAATCTGAGCTAAGGCAATATTTGGAAAAA
Organism: Candidatus Altimarinota bacterium; assembly: GCA_012031925.1. Taxonomy (GTDB): domain Bacteria; phylum Patescibacteriota; class JACMRA01; order JACMRA01; family JACMRA01; genus JAAUSE01. Next base: position 1,618 of record JAAUSE010000036.1, on the reverse strand, counting down.
GAAGGAGGGGTTTGCCGAAAAATCAATCCAAACTTTTGTGCAGATGGTGGTATTGGAAGTCAAGGAGTTAGTAATGATGGAGGTGGTATAGGAGTTGATGGGGTGTCTTGTCTTTCAGTTAAGTCTGGACTTTCACCAGAATTAAGGGCATTTATGCGTACTTTATCAATTGCAGAAGGAACCAAAGACACAGCTGGATATTATAGATTAGTTGGAGGTAAAGAATTCCCCTCAACTAATAAAACTCATCCTGGAGTGGAAGATCCATCACTTTTTAGTAAAACTGGACTTAACAGTGATGCTTTTGGGAAATATCAAATGCTTTCAACCACATGGAATGGGTGGGCAAGTTCTGCTAATGTGCCAATAGCTAAACAAGGAACTAATTCAAGAGGAGAAAAGTTTTATGATATTAGCCCCCAGTACCAAGACCAAGCAGTTGCTAATCAATTGCGAGTTAATGGTGTTGAAGGTGATTTGAAGTCTAAGGGTATATCAGGTACTCTTCAATCTAACTCTTTTGTTTGTCAGTGGGCATCTGTACCTGCTCCTCATAGTGGGTGTTCGCAAAAAAATTCCCAAAGTGGAGGCTTTGTGCAGAATTATGAAAAGATTTTGGCAGAAGAAAAATCTCCTGGAGGTTGCGGTCAAGGTTCGCAAGATCTTCCAGCAACAGCAGTTTTAGAGAAGTTTGATTTATCTTTGAATAACCCAGCTCTAATTAAACAATCTAATGATTATTCTGAGGAAGACTTAAAAAATAAACTAGATGAATTAGAATGGCGGGTGAAGGATGAAGGTATACATAATGTGCTTGGGAGTATTTTTAGTGGGAATGTTCAAGTGGAGGCTCAATCTGATATTCAAGCAGAGCGAGAAAGATTAGCTGGATTATTTCGTGATGGCAAGCTATCTTCACAGGATGGTGATGATATATCAAATTCATTAATGGTGGTTTTAAAGATAATTTGGTTAGGTTGATGCTCAAGGTTTATGACGCTGGTTTTAGCTATCGAGGTGGAGCCAATAATGGTCCAAGACGTGGTTATGGTGGGCATGGAGCAGGGGAAGCATTTGACTTTTTTAATTTTCAAAAATCATCAACTTACAGTGACGCCAATGCCAAATGGGTAGATCAAGTTAACTTTGATCCTCAAGCCTTTGCTATTGTCAAAGAAGCAGTTGAGGTTATGAAAAGTACTGGAGTTGTTGGTGGTAATCAATTAATTGGACCAGACTCGATGAAGGCTCAAGGAATTGTGTTTTTGGGCAATACAGATGTTCCAGGTCATAATGACCATATTCATGTTCAAGTCGACTCTGCCAAAGCTTTTGATGGTAGTGGAGTTTCATCATCAGGATCTAATTCCACTGGTTCAGGTGTTAATTGTACTCCGTGTGCTCCTGCTGGCTCGACTACTTCTATTGGTGGTAACTTGTCACAAAAAATTTCAGTAATTGAAGACTTGATTCAACAAGGTAAATTGACTTTGGCTGCCAAAGACTATAACCTGGAAGCTTTGAAAGCAGGAAAGGTTAATGAAAAACCATTGATACTGTGATATCGATTGCTTCATCAGATAAGTTTGATAATGTTAACTTGATAAGTTGGTATCGT
>JAAUSE010000008.1 GCA_012031925.1 Candidatus Altimarinota bacterium | reverse complement strand
CATACATAATTCTGGGGTGATATTTCTCTTAGTTGTTTTAGCTATGAGTTCATAGCATATTTAGATCATCTTTTCCAGAATGTGTTTGAGCGAGTGCATGTTTGAACAAATAAGTTTAGTAGTAATTAATTGATTTTGGTTCACTCTTTTTGAGTTACTCCCCTAGAATATTAGGCTTAATATCATTGGTGAAATCAGGAATGTCATAAAAGCAAGTAAAAAAATGTTTATCAAAAAGAAAAGAAAATTAATTTTGTCATATTTATTACTTAGTAAATGAGCCACTATGAAAGTTAAGAAAGAAAATCCTAGATTAAAAAAAAATATTTCTTGAATTGCTTCTGGAGCTGATTGATATACTAAATAATCCAAATCTATACTGAATTTATTTTCTCTACTTTGGTAAATGAGTATGAAAATTCCTAGGATTAAGTACCAACCCCAATTGAGTATCCAGGGTAATAGAAAAATTTCTACAAAGATTGAGTGCTGAGTTTTTTCTTCACCTTGAGAGTTATTTGATTTTTCAATGTTTGACATAATTGATTAATCCTTCAAAATTTGATCAACTATTCCATAGCTGAGTGATTCTTTGGCATCTAAAAAATAATCTCTGTCCATATCTTTTGAAATTTTTTCTAGCTTCTGACCTGTTTTATTCGACATAAATTGGTGAATTAACTCTTTGGCCTTGAGGATTTGCTTAGCACTAATTTCAATATCACTTGCCTGCCCTTGAGCTCCACCAAGAGGTTGATGAATCATAATTTGAGCGTGTGGCAAAATAAATCTTTTACCCTTGGCTCCGTTGGCCATTACCAAAGAAGCTGCACTAGCAGCCATTCCAACACAGACTGTGCTAATATCTGGTTTGATTAGATTCATAGTGTCAATAATTGACCACATAGAGACTATTGAACCACCTGGAGAATTAACATACATAGTGATATCTTTGGAGTTATCTTCACTCTGAAGATATAGAAGTTGAGCAACAATAATTCCAGCCATACTATCATCAAAAGGCTCTGTTAATAGAATTATTCGCTCGTCCAAAAGGCGTGAATAGAGATCCATTGATCTCTCCCCTTCAAAAGATTTTTTGATCACCATTGGTACTAAAGGCATGATGAGACAAAACTAGACTTAAAAAAATGAATTGTCAAATAAGCTCTAATTCCCTTGATATTTATAAACTCTACCACTACCTGATACTTCTTGTTTGATTTCGGGTAGACCTCTATATTCAACAGATCCGCTCCCACTTATTTCTACATCAAGTTCTTTGGAGTTGGTTCTAACTTGACCAGAGCCTGAGATGTTTATAGTGTTTTTGGTGCTTTCAAGGTTTTGACCATTAAACTCTCCAGAACCTGAAATATTTATTTCTACAAGTTCAGCTTGACCATCAATGTTTAATTTTCCAGAGCCATCAATATTAGAATTAAGGGTTCTCAAATTGATTTGAGTAAGATTAATATTACCTGAGCCACTAATACTAGTTGCTAAATTATCCACACTGAGCTCAGCAGAATTTATAGTTCCACTACCTACAACTGAGATTTTTTCGATGTCGTGGAGTCCAATATTGATTATATTTTCATTAAGATTATTGAAAGCTAATTTAATTCTACTTTTGGGACGAAAACCAACCAAAAGAGTGTCTTCTTGAACTTGGTAATGAATCTCATTTTCTATTTTTTGGGGGCTTAAATATGCAACTTCCGTTTTTTCCAGATTAGTTTGAATTCCACCGCTAACTTCAAGATTTTTGACTTCTTTAATCTCTACGTTATCCAGCTCATCAATAGATTTCCAGTTAGAGTTTTTGTAATGGTTTGGTATTGGAAGATCTAGTGGATTTACACCCATGAACGAAGCAATCCCACTAACTGTGAGTATCAGAATTATAATTATAGCAATTGGTACAAAAAGTTTTTCAAACATATGTGGTTATTTGGATTGTTTATCGAGAATTTCTTGGATCTTTTTTTCTTCCCAGTCAGCTCCAAAAAATCTTCCATCAAATATATAGACACCAGCGGCGTGAAAAGGATACCAATTCCCCAAAAAACTGCCGTGTAAGCCACCCACAAAAATTCTGAGTAAGTAACTAGATTAATTATGAGAAGGATCAGGTTAACAAAAATGTAAGCCTGAAGATGCTCATAAAAATCTTTGATATCCTTGACTCTTTTGGCTGCTTTTTTGTACTCTGGACTATTGTGATCGATTTTTGAATTTGGCATAATTCATATGTATCAAATAATTAGAGAGAAATGTCAACTTTACAAAAATATTCTTTTTGATAATTATCTTGAATATGCAAAAAGGGACAAACAGGTGGGCACTGCAAAAACCAACAAAAAACGTCTGGCAAATGTTAGGACCATCTTTACTGCTCGTAGCTTTGGCAATTAGTGGGGGTGAACTACTTCTGTGGCCCGATCTTGTAAGTAGATATGGGTTTGCATTTTTGTGGACAGTGCCTTTGATTCTTATATTGCAATTCGCAGTCAATATGGAGATTGAACGATATACTGCTGTGACAGGGGAGACAACTCTTGGGGGTTTGGTTGGACTCAGTAAATGGTTTCGTCTACTTTTCCCAATTAGTATTGTGGTGAGTTTGGTCTGGCCTGCTTGGGCGTCACCTGCTGGAAATATGCTGGCTCATACTTTTGGGGTTCCAGGGCAAGGAGCCTTGTTTGGTATGGGGATTATGTTGATGCTGATTCTAATATGGAATAGCAAAAATAGCTACAAAATTTTAGAAACCGTGGCTCGCTATGGATTACTTGTGGTGCTTGGTATAATTCTTTGGGTTATCGGGACAAACTGGGACCCACAGATAATGAGTGAAGCTGCTAATGGGTTTACATCGATTGGATACTTCCCACCTGAGACTGACAAATTTGTGCTACTCTCTGCCCTAGCCTATGGTGGTGTTGTGGGTGTGCTTAATCTTGCTCAAAGTGATTGGACGAAAGCTAAAGGTTACGCTGCTGCTGGAAGAGAAGATCCAAGCTTGGTTAATTGGGAGCTAGAAGAGACTCAAAGCTCTTGGAAAAATTGGTGGTCACTAATGCTCAAGGAACATTTTGTGGTGTATTATATAGGTAATTTTGTAGGGATTATTTTGTTAAGCATACTGGCTTTTGTAACAATTCGTGGGTTGGATGTAAAGAATTTTGCAATCCTTACAGCTCAGTTTGACCAACTTCGAGAACAAACTCCTATTCTTGGTATTGCATTTGGGCTAGGAATTACTTTACTTTTTACTATGGCTCAAATGACCATTCTGGATGCCCAAGGAAGACTCCTCAAAACTAGCCTCCAATCAAAGATTTCCAATGAAAAAATTTCCCAGTTCGTAGGGGTAATTGGCTTGATAATTTTGTTGATGACTTACATCAACCCAGACTTCAATCAACCCGCCTTTTTACTACGATTGTCAGCCTCCCTTTCAGCCGGTGTGATGGTTATGTACGCTCCATTTTTATTGGTTCTCAATAACAAGTTACCAGAAAAAACTCGCCCCAAATTATGGAATAAGCTTTTGGTGATAGGTTGTGCTGTGTTTTATGGAATAATAATTGTCTGGTCGTTACTTTGATCACCAAAAAAACTCACCAAAAAATGGTGAGCTGTTGTTTATTCATCATCTATCCACCTAAGGCAAAGGTGATTTTTGTTGATGTACCCAACAAATCTATTCTCAATTAACTGAAAATAGACTGACTGCCGATTAATTTTTTTGGCTGGATAGTCTTTTTTATCTATTGCTACATAATCAATAAAATCAAAACCATTTGTTAAGGATTTGATTAGATCCCCTAAAGAATTGGTTTGGATTTGTTTGTTGTGCAAGCCCAAATCCAAATTCAAGTTTTGTTTTCGATTGATTGCATAATGAAGATGCTTGGTGAGAATTTGGAGCTGGTTGATGATTTCTTGTGGGTCAGCAGGATAAATACTCTTGGCTTGACATTCGAAGTTGATTTGAAGAGTAGTGACACTTTCCATAATTGGGTAATTCCTCTAGTTGTTAGTTTTTTAATACCACAAAAAAACTAATTTGTCAAAAATATGAGCCCACTTGTGTTGCGGACTAAAATATTTGGTTAAGCAGGGTTCAGGGTAGATTCGTTGATTACTTCTGTGTCTAGGGCGACTTTTTTTTGTTGGATACATGTTGGACAAACTAGCCCGTAACTTCTTCCTGGGAGTATTTTATTTTGCTCATCTCTGAGATAATAATCAACAAGGTTCTCTGTGTTGTTTTGACACAATCTACACTTACCTACTACTTGGTGCTTGTCGTCACCTAGGTTAAAACCGATTGTGATTCTTTGATCAAAGACGTAGAGCTTGCCCAAAAAGTCTTCGTTGGGGTACCGCTCCATGTATTTTATAATACCATCTTTGAGTTGATATACATGGTTAAAACCATTATCAAGCAGAATGCCACTGGCTTTTTCACACCTTATACCACCTGTGCAAACAGTAACTAAGGTTTTATTTTTGAGAGTTTCTAGTTGGGGTAAAAGTTTAGGAAGATCACGAAAATTTTTGAAATTCTTAAGCAAAACAGAATTCTTAAAATGCCCAACCTCGTACTCATAATCATTGCGCATGTCCACAATATAAAACTCTTTATTAGAATTGTGAATCCAGTTATGAAGCTCTTTAGCTGTTATGTATTTGCCTGTTTTACCAGTTATTGGACCAATTTTTTGATGTCCTTCAATATCAGTTGTGACAAGTTCACTTCGGACTTTGATTGAAAGTTTTGGTCTGGTTTTTTTAGTTATTGGATCAATTATATAAGGAAAAGCTGATCCATCACTATGACTAACTTTGAAAGCAACATCACAAAAACGTTCATCTTTTTTCATAATTTTGATGTATTTTTGAATAGATTGTTTTTTACCTTCCAAAGTTCCATTGATTCCTTCTGCTGAAATAATAATTCTCCCACCAATAATGCCTAGCTGATGGCAAAGTGTCAGTTGCTGTTTGCGAAACAATTCTGGATCAATAATTGGAACAAACTTGTAAAAAAGAAGTACCTGAAATTCTAGCATAGATTACTTGATTAATATCTTCAGATATAAGCAGGAAAAATGAGTTTGTCAAGATAAAAAACCTTTTTGGTAAGTATATTTTGAAATATACTGAACGGTTTTTAGTTGTTTACAAAGCTGCCTAAAGATTTTATTATGCTAAAATAAAGAGCACCATAGTAGTGCTCTCTTCTTATTCCAAAAAAATACTTTGTTATTATCACGATATACTTCTTTTAGAAAATTCTGTTTGTTGATATATTTGCTAATTAGCAAATTAATGAAGCATCTTCTTTGACTTTTGATTTTTATGTATTGAAAAACTTTAGACTTTTTTTGCCCGTATTTTCCAATCTTAAAACTTGAAACACTTATATCAGGATTGTTTAAGACCCTAGCTAAATGATACACATAAGGATATATCAACTCTTTAGACAAATCTTCAAAATCAAAGTTAATTGGAATAAATAATTGATCTTTAGTATAGTAACTTTCTCCTGATAACTCTAAAAGGTATACACCATAGATTAATGAGTTAAGCTCATAAGTATTGTTAATACCAAAACTTGCTAAAATATCCCAAAAGCAGTAAAAAAAGTAAGTAATTGGAATTTGGAATATATTATTATCAACTAATTTTTGGTAATACTCATCAAAGATAAAAAGGCTATAGATTTGATTATTTGGAATTGCTGGTAGTATTACTTTTAAAAACTCTCTATGTACATTTTTAGAATTGATTCCAAATAATTCATCAAGAGGATGATCACAAAGAAAAGGAAAGTCAATACCTAAGATTGGCTTAATAATCTTAGCTGAGACTAGCTGACTTCTGATATATTCGTTACATTGTTGATAATTAGATTGGTGTATTGAACTTGGTTTAAAGGTTTTTTTGTACTGTAAATAATTAATTATCCTTAATAGCTTCATTTTGAAAAACTCCCAGATAAGTTAATCCAAAATTAATGACCAAAATTGCAATTTTGTCAAGAAAAGAATCCACCACTATGTGATGGAGGGATTGTTAATATTTATTCAAAATTTTTTGGATTTGAATATTAATGAAGGTATTTCTTTGTGATGCGATGCGGTATGATCTTTGTTTTATCATAAGCTCAAAACCATATAGACAGTATTCTAAATCACTATGATTCTTCTGACTGTTGTGAGCCAAGTGGTATACATAATGAAGGGTTAGTTTTTTTGATTAATGTTAAAAGTAGTAGTTGTACTTTTGGTTGAAGTACTATTTTTGAGCCTTTGCCCTTCAAAAAAATAACAATTATTCAAAAACTCATTGACTATGATTATTTCAATTTTGTTAGATAATTCTTCTCCAGATTCAATTGAAAAGGTACTTAGAATATCCCAAAAGCAAAAAAAATAATATGAAATTGGAATTTTTTTTATACCAAGTTTTTTAAGTGGTAACACATAATAATCAAATATCCAAAATGCTCCAATTTTATCTTTTGGAAGATGTTGAATTAGTGTGTACATAAATTCAGTTGAAATCAATTGGCTGTAAATACCAAAAATTCTATCTAGATCAAAATCACTCAAGCTGAGAAAATTATTTTTATTACTAATTTGTATTACCCCATTAACCATTAATTCAGATTTGATTGCATTAGTATAATTGAAGTATGTGCCATTGTTTTTTAGATTTAGCTTATGTTCTGGGTAGTTAAACAAATACCCTAATATTCTAAATAGTTTCATCAAATTTTATCCATCACTAAACCAGTGAAATTTGAACTTATAATTTAATATATGTCAAGGCTTAACTTAATTTGCTTAGTAATTGGCTAGTAATTTTATTGCTTCGTTAATTGAATTTGTTTCCATCAGCTTGATTCTAAGTTCTTTGGCACCTTTGAAATTTTGGAGATAGATTTTGAAATATTTTTTTAGTTTGGGGTAGTGTTTTTGATTGTCCCAAGTTGTGTCCCATAATTGTAGATGGTATAGAAGAAGCTCCAGTCTATCATTGATTGAGGCTGACTCAATTGATTTTCCTGAGAATAGCCAAGGATTATGAAAAACTCCCCTACCTATCATAATTCCGTCCAAACCATATAGCAGGCTTTTTTCTTGAGCCTCTTCTAGAGTCGATACATCTCCATTACCGTAGATTATGGTGGGAGACTTCTTTTGGTTTCGTATAATACTTACTTTGGCTATTTCATCCCAATGACAAGGAACTTTGGACTTTTCTTTGACAGTCCGGCCGTGCACTCCGATAGCTGCCAGATTCTGATCCAACAAAAAATCGAACCAACTCTCAGTATCAATTGTGTTGAAGCCTATGCGGGTTTTGACGCTGACTGGAATCTTACCTTGAGCTCCTTCGCGAGTTGCCTGAATTATTTCTTGAGCTAAGGATTGATTCTTAAGTAGAGCAGAACAGCAACCATTCTTGATGACATTTTTCTCAGGACAACCCATATTGATATCAACCCCATCGAACCCAAGATTCAGAATAATTCTAGCTGAATCATAATAATTCTTAGGAGTCTTGCCCCATATCTGAGCGATCAAAGGTTTTTCGATAGGCAAATACTTGAGTCTATGCACAACACTATCATGACCCTCACTATTGAGACCATCACAATTGGTGAATTCTGTGAACATAAGATCAGGCCTACCTGCCCGTATTATCACTTGCCGAAAAACAGAATCGGTTACATCTTCCATTGGAGCCAATATAAAAAAAGGCTTTTTGAGTTGTTGCCAAATGTTCATTTGATAATAAATAGCAAAAATTCTGTGTTTTGTAAACAAACCTTGATCCCGTTCAAATTAATGGCTATGGTGGTGGTTTTGGCTGAGCTCTTGTTCGGTGAATTCTTTACTAGCAAAAGCCTTGGCAGCCAAGAATGATGAGATTGGGACAGATAGAACTAGGGCCATAGAACCAACTAGAATCATGACGATTTCTTGGGTGAGGATCTCTGTGTTGAGAGTTAGCCACCATGGTTGGAAGTTGTTATAAGAAAAAGCTAGAAGAAGCGGCAGAGATGAGCCGACATAAGCAAAAGCTAGTGTGTTGACAAGCGAGGCAATGTGTTCTCTACCCACCTCTAATGATCTTGTATAGAGTTCTTTTAGGTTTAGCTTGGAGTTAGCTTTTTTAAGTTGTTCTACGACTGCTGATTGGGCTGTGGTGATGTCATCAAGTACACCTAAGGCACTGATCATTATTCCAGCGAGATAGAGAGATTTGAGGTTAATTGCTTGCTCAGCACCGAATTGGAGAGCTTGAGTTTCTTCTGTGCCGCCTCCAGATATCTTGGCCCAGTTAGTAAAAATAACAGCGATTATTCCAGCCAAAATCAAAGTCAAATATGCACTTAGTAGTGCCACGTGAGTTCTACGATTGAAGCCATGAGCTAGATAGAATGAAAATATTCCTGCAGTTAGAATTGTAATTGCTGTTACAATCAAAGGGTTTGCCCCATTATATATTGATGGCACAAGATAAAGAAGAACCACTGCCACAGATAGCATGAGACCAAGGATTGATAAGAATCCTTTGCGTTTGGTGAGCACAATAACTAGGACCAAAAACACCACAAAGATCCAGATTATTGGACCAATTCTATACCTGTCCACATAAAAAAAAGAATTTTGTTCTTCAAAAAACCCCACGATAATTTTTTCTCCTGATTCAATCTTGTTTTCATTACCATTTCTAACAAGTGCGTTGACTTCAATGACAGTTTCTTCATTTTTTTTGGGACCTTCAAGGATTTTTACTTTGGCTTCTTGGCTTTCCCCAGCAAAGAACAAACCTGTGGCAACCTCTTCTTTTTCAATATCTTTAATTTCTACAACTCTTGCTTGATAATAGTCAGCCTGAACATTTTCTTGAGCTACTGCTTGAGTATTTGCTAAAACCAAGCTTAATAGTAAAATAAATATAATAAAGATTTTTTTGAGCATATAAATGTTAGGCAAATCTTTACTGTGTTGCTTTTTTTGGTCAAATTATTTAGGGTACTTACATGTTTGAAAAATCTCGGCGTGGTTTGAATTTGATTTACTTAACCGTGGTTATAACCTTGATTATTTGGCTTGGATCAAAATTCTACTACGGTGATTATTTTCTTGAGTGGCAAAAATACCCAGCTAAAGCCAGCTCACTTTCAGCAATCATTTTGATCTGTTGGACGGTAATTCTTTCAACTAGAATTAGAGTAATTGAAAAACTTTTTGGGGGTCTGGATAAGGTTTACAAAGCTCACAGAAAAATTGGCAAGTTGAGTTTTTTGTTAATTCTTTTACATCCACTATTTTTAGCGGCTAGATACTTGCCAAATCTAAATAATTTTTTTGGTAATCTTTGGTTGATGCCTAATGATAATACTTACATGATTGGTCATAACGTAGGTTTATTGACGATTATATTTATGATAATATTGATTATTTTGAGTGTTTATATCAAAATCCCTTACAATATTTGGAAAAAAACTCACGAATATTTTGGCCTAGTTATATTACTTACGGTAATTCATATTTTATTGGTTGACAAAGATGTGGCTGCATACCCATTGCTTGGGATCTGGGTTTATGGATTTTTGATACTTGCAATGTGGTCGGTGCTTTATATTCAGTACTTTTATCCGTGGTTTGGACCGCGATATACATACGAAGTAGATTGCTTGGAGTTTGTTGACAAGAATATCGAAATCACCTTAATTCCTCGAGACAAGTCGATGCTTTTCAAGCCTGGTCAATTTGTTTATATCAAATTTGTTAACAAAGATATTTATTCAGAAGTTCACCCATATTCAATTGCTTATGCCCAAGAGGACGATGGAACTATCAAGTTAGGCATTAAACAGCTTGGAGATCACACAAGAACTTTAACTAAGTTACAAAATGGAGATAGAGTAATATTATGGGGGCCGTATGGACAGTTTAGTGAAAGGTTTTTGACTACCCATCAAGATTGTGTCTTTGTTGGGGGTGGGATTGGAATTACGCCTTTTTTGGGTATGTGGGATTATAAACTTTCAATGCCAATGACCAAACCAAAAGTAAGGTTTTACTATGTGGTCAACGATATTAACGAAGCTAGTTTTGATAATGATATAAAAAAAATTGCAATTAAGAATCAGTTTAATGGTCAAAAGAGCTTCCAAAAACACTCACACCACTATGAGGTATATGAAAAAAACAAACTTGGGTATATCAATGCTGATTATATTAGCAAAAATCTCAAGACTATCAAAGGGAGTTTGTATTTTTTGTGCGGGCCAAAACCCATGACGGATGCCTTGATTAGAGGACTAAAAGAAAAAGGGGTGCCCAATTCCCACATCATTACTGAAGATTTTGAGATTCTTAGTTACCCTAAAAGACAAACATTTAAAGATTGGTTAAAGTTCTAAGAACTTGTTTGATATTGCATGTCGATACACGAAACCTGCAGTATCTGTAAATCAATTTGTAAGATGTGGATGTAAGTAAAAGGTATTTGTCATTCTGTTTTACGTGTCGAACCTGTCAAGTTTTGACAAGTCTGGATATTTGTGTTATATTGCTTATATTATTTCATGGAGTATATATCGTGCCAAATGAAGATCAAACTTGTGATCCTGTTGATGTTGCTATCAACTCTACCAACCCTGAGTCTAGTGTAGAATACACTTTGATGCTAGAATCTAGGATAGCTAGTATTGAGAACCTTCTAAAAGAAGGTAGACTAAAAAGAATTACATATGGTGAGTGGTTTTTGACCAACCCACTTTCTCTAGTTTTTACCCAACATCAATCACTATTGTTTTGCAATTGGTATTGAGCAATTGGGGGACTGAATTGAGCTATTGGAAGCTTGATGTTTTGACAAATGGAGCTAATTGGATTATACCTTTATTAGTTTCCGTGATTGGCTTGGTGACAGGATTTGGAAATAAATTATATCTAACAATACAGGAGAAAGGTGATATGGATTTACTTGCTGAACTAGATAGGAGAATTAGTTTAACAAGCCAAAGGCTTGACCGCAATAGAGAACTTGCAGAAGCCAAGCGTGATGCTGAACAAGCCAAGCGTGATGCTGAACAAGCCAAGCGTGATGCTGAACAAAATGCTGAAATTAAAGCAATTCTCAAAGAAGTTCAAGAGATTAAGCTTGATCAATCTTCTTCAAATAGAAGGAAAGGTTTCTTTTAACCATAGTTAGGATTTCAAAACACTTAAGATGCTCAGATTTTTTGGGCATCTTTTTTTACGAATTTTTAGAAATTTTGAGTAAATTTTTTAATTTTCTTTGATTCTAAAATAATGGTCACCTTTTTTACCTATCTTACACTCTATAACTAGATATTTGCGACCTAAAAATTGAATAAGATGTTGTTTCTTGAGGAGTTTTTCTGGCCATTCCACAAAAATAATGTTATGAGTGTTGATTAGCTCCTCTTCAATCCAGCCAAGGTCTTCTTGTGTGAGATTTTTTAGCCTATGAAGATCTATATGGGTTGCGTTCTCAAAGCTAGCAGAATTTTTGGCACTACTACCACTACTTAGTTGATATTTTTGCATCAAAGAAAATGTTGGGGAAGAAGCTTCTTCAATGGTGCTAATTTTTTTGCAAACATCTATGACCACTCTAGTTTTACCAGCTCCCATCTCCCCCCTAAGAAAATATAAAGAACAGGCATTAGAGTTGATTTGTTCTACAATAGTAGCAATAGTTTTTTCAAGATTTATCTTTTTGTTGAACTGAATATCAAGCTCCACATCACTATCTTTCTTGTAACTCGAAGGAGCAAAAGTTTGTGGGTGAATACCCTCCAAAAAATCCACTAATTTGTAGCTACCTTGATGCTGGCGAACCTTATTGAGTGCAACCTCTTCAATCTGTCTGACACGTTCACGAGTTACTTGAAAGACTTCTCCAATTTCTTCAAGAGTATGGGCAACACCAGTACCATCCAAACCAAAACGAAGTAAAATCACCTTTTTTTCTCTAGGTTCAAGACAATCATCCACAATTTCCATCATGTAATCACGAAGGATTTTGTTAGAAGCAACATCAATTGGGGCAGTAGTACGATTATCTTCAATGGTCTCAACTACTTGAGTATCACTATCTTCGCTGTGACCAACCATTGTATCAATTGAAACTGTGTCTTGGCTAATTCTTTTGAAATAATAGACAGTGTCAATATCTACTTCCAACTTCTCTGCTATCTCTTCATCACTCGGTTCGCGGCCTAATTCATCTACCAAAGCTCTTTTTTCTTTTTTAAATCTATTAAGTTTTTCTTCAACGTGTACTGGAAGTCGAATTGGTCTAGATTGGTCAGCCAAAGCACGACGTATACTTTGGTCAATCCAGTAACTTGCATAAGTTGAGAATTTGTAACCTCTCCTCCAGTCAAATTTTTCTACAGCTCTAAGAAGACCAATATTTCCTTCTTGAATTAGATCCAAAAAAGCTAAGTTGCGACCCATGTATTTTTTGGCTGAGTGCACAATTAATCTCAAATTAGAATTGCACAAAGTCAGTTTGGCAGCTTGATCACCTTGCTCTATTCTTTTGGCTAACTCTACCTCTTCTTCTTTAGTGAGTAGCGGATAGCGAGAAATATCACGAATATAATTCTGGACTGCATCATCTTTGAGGTCATTACCAGAAACATCACCTGCAAGAGTTCCCTTGAGTTTGGTGGCTAGTTCAAGCTCTCGTTTTTTTACTTCTTCTTCGTTTTCTAAAGCATCCCAAAGGGTATCCAAAGTACTATCAAATTTTACAGGAGCTCCTGAGTCTTCACAAAGATCCATGATATCTTCTACTAGTTCGATATTATTTTCAGGTTCTGGGATTAGATAAAGAAGCTCATCCTCTGTGACAAACCCACGAGAAACTCCTTGTTTTATGACTTCAATAGCCTCTTGTTTGAATTTTTCATCTTGGCTTTGGAATTCTGGATATAGATTAGCATCATTATCAATGAATTTTTTGAGTGTTCTTTTTTTACTCTTTTCATTACGTTTTTTGGTAATTTTTTTCATTTTGACCTTCACACCATCTTTGGTGACACGGTACCTTCTGGAACCCCTTTGCTCAATTGAACTGTCAGATAAAGCAGCTTTTCGATTCTCATCAGCTGTTGAAGTTAGATTCAAACCCAAAATACCTTTACGAGTCACTAGCTCATTGGGGTTAGCTTTTTTGATGGCTCTTCTAGTCTTGACTGTTTCCAGTGCTTCTTTCGATCGATTCAGATCTGGAATTGTGGGCTTTTTTTTGAAGATTTTAGTTATTTTGGGAATGTTTGCTCGGTTTTTGTTAGCCGAACCAATAGTTAACCTTTTGCGATTTGCAGAAGACTTTTTGGCTGTAGATTCTTCTTTTTTGTTGTTTTTAAGAGTCTCGGCGATGGTTTTTTTGACATAGTTAGAGTTTATTGGATTGTAGTAAAAAGAAGTTTTTGATAAGATGTGAAAAAATGTAAATAAAAATTGCTAGACAAACGGAATGTCTTGCCCAAAATGGCAAGCAACTGTGTAGGCTGATTACGGGAGCTATATGTCCCACTAAAGCTATTTAACCAAGACTTTGGCTGGCGTGAAGAATGCATCTAATTACTAATGGTGAAGTATTATGTTTTTTGAAAGATTTGTCAATAATGTTTTTACCCTATATGTTAGAGCAAAAATAACAAGTTATATGTGGTTAAATCGATGTATGTTAATAGAGTTTGAAGATTATTTATGTAAAATAAATTAAAAATTACTAATGTTTTTGTGATTAAATAGAGACTTATTGGAATTTTTTGGTTGATAGCTCTTGACAGTACCTTTTTTTTGTGATAAGTTGACTTTTAGAAATCAGAGGAATCACCAGCTAACCTAACTATTTGGTTGTTGGGATTTTGATGATTTGAATATCGTGGAAACAATCTGGAGAAATTTAATGAAAGTTAATTCATTTTTGCTTACTGTTTTATTAGCTTTGGCTACTACGCCTGTTTTTGCTACGGAGAAACCAAGTCCTCCTGTAACACCTCCTCCTTTTGAAAATGGTGGAGATCAGAAACAGGATCAGAAGCAGGATCAACTCCAAAATCAAGATCAAAAGGCTTACGGTGGAGATGCTGATGCAACAGCAATTGGAGTCAACAAAAACTCTAACAGCAACAAAGCTTATGGTGGAGATGCAGATTCTCACTCAAGTTCTACAGGTGTCGGTATTGGTGTTGGTACAGGCGGTGACGCCCATTCCAAATCTCACTCTGATGCTGACGCTAATTCTAGCTCTCAGGTCAAAGATTCTGGTAATTCGCTTAACTTGAATTCCCAAAATCAAAAAACTGAAGTTGGTGTCAAGAATGGTAACGATATCAAGACTACAGATGTCAATGATGTTGACAACAAACAAGTTGGTATTGTTAAAGGTGGAGATCAGAAGCAAGTTGGTATTCAGGCAACTGATGCTAGCTCCAAAAACGCTAACTTGAATGGTAACAAAAACCAAACAGGTGATCAAAAAACGACAACTCTTGTTGACGCTTCCGATAAGTCAGTTAATGTCATCAAGACAGAGATTGATGCACGTGAAGATGCTCGCGACACCTCAGTTAATATTGATAATGCGACACCTGGGATCACAAGCTTAACAATTTACAATGCTTGTGGTATCCCACTTTCTAGCACCAATGTGGCTGCTAAAAGTAACGGTGTAGGATTTGGTTTGTCTCAATTTGGTGGCTTGGGAGGATCCTTCGGGGTTTCCTGGCAATCATTTAACGATCAACAAAAAGGTCTATTAGAGCAGATGAACATGCAGATCACTACTAATGTTCAACAGCAAATTGCTCTTGGTTCTAGTTGGGCTGCTATGCGACCCATTGCTAAGAACTCTTACGCCTCCATGTTCCGTCGCACGACTGACATGAAGGATAGTGAAATCAAATTAGCGGTTGCAGAGGTGATTGCATCTCTTGATGCAATGTATAGCACACAAGCCAAGTGGGAAGCGACTCAAACACGAGTTGCAACTCAACAAGCTCTGCTGTGCGGTGCGGAAGTGAAAACAACAACGGTTGTGGAAACCCCATTACCTGAGTATGTTCCTACCACTCCAACCAAAGCAACTCCTTCAATCAAATTGAACCCCGCAACTCTTTTTTAAGTTTTGTTTGATTTGAAGTAATCTGTAGTCTATGTTTTTCATAGACTACTTTTTTTTTATTTATTTTCTTGACAAAGACCTGTTTGTATGCTATATATATAATATTCAAACATTAGAGGAAGTTATGAAAAAGTCAATACTGTTTTTGTCGACTGCTATTGGTGTCTTTGTGAGTAGTTTTGTTTTGGCTGAGGCCTCGCAGGCTCTTACAATAACTATTGATCAGCTTGCCCAAAAAGTGACTTTGCAAAAACTTGACGGTTCTAAAAGAACCTACAAAGCAGTTACTCCAAAAAGGAACCAATCTCATTTGATTCCAGTTGGTGAGTATACACTAGGAATTGAGTTTTTGCCTTGGTGTAATAGGCAAACTCAATCTTTGCTATGCCAAAAAAACAAATATGGCTTTGCTATGCCAAAAAAATATGGTGAAGTAAATGGCAAAAAAATACCCAAACAAGTCAATCAGTTGACAGCGTGGGGCTCACCTCACAAAGCCAATTGGTTACCAATGTTTTTCGTAAAAAATTCTGGCAAAATCGACTCAAAGGGTTTCGTGAATGCGTTTCATAGTGAAATAGTTACTTGCAACTCTCTGGGCGTTGATAATTATTTCCAGTCTTCTAATTCAGTAGATTATTTTGGAAAGGATCCTGCAGGAATATCCAAAGGGTGTAACCCTCCGCCAAAAACCATCGTACCAAGGTATGAAACACACGGTTGTGTTAGACTAGGATGGTATGATTTGTGGGATCTCTACACAGAGATCACAGATAGTCTATCAACTGGTTACAATCCAAAGATTATAGTCTTACCATAGATATTGGTTCTAAATATTTCACAACTCTACTAATTCAAGGTAGAGTTTTTTTCTTGCCAAAAAAGACTTGTTGTGCTAGTGCTCAACTATTGTTTTGAGGAAAAATTTATTTTGAACAAGACCAAAACTATTTGTAAGGTTTTAATAGTTTCTGTAGCTGTGGTATTTGGATCTGTTTGTGATGCTAATTCTAAAGAACTAGTAATAGCAAAAGATCCTTACATTGAACTTTTTCAATCAAAAGGAAAAGTTGTAATTAATCATAATGGTAAAAAACATTTTATCCAAGCTAAAACTTCAATCCCTAGCCGTTCAATTGAGCTACCTCCAGGAGAATACTGGGTTAGATACATACCACCTTGTCAGCAAAAAAATCCAAACGGAGATTGTGATATTAATAACGATGGATGGTACTATCCGGCTAAATACCAACTGACTCAAGGAGAAAAAATCTTTACTCAGTTCATAAACCTTGCACCATGGGGGTCTCCTGACAAAGTAGTATACTCTCCAATTATGATAGATAAGGTTGATAAAGATGGTAATTTTCGTACACTTCAACCAGGTCAAGGTTTGGCAGCATTTCACTCTGAAATTACTAATTGTAGTAGAGCAGCCCAAGATTGGTATATGCAAGCAAAAAATCCAGTTAATTATTTTAACTGGGACAAACAAAGCATATCCAAAAGTCCAAATGGCTTAGTTTGTGCTCCACCTGTAGAATCTATTATCCCAGCGAGAGTAACCCAAAGCTGTATTAGAGTTGGCAGGAAAGAACTGAACAAGATATACGATCTTATAACAAGATATCAACAAAATGGTCAAAAAATAAAGATTATAGTTCACAGATGATATAAGCTTTAGCTCTACTTTTTTAGGTGGGGCTATTTTTGAACTTTTTAACTCTAGATGGTCAAAATTCTAAAATTAGAACTGCTTGATCTTTTTAAGATAGGCTCTCATAGTATTTGCAAATAAAAAACCCACTTATTGTTAAGTGGGTATGTTATTGTTTATGGCTTAGAGATTTTTTAGTGCCTCACAAGTTGATTGATAGATATCTTGTAGAATACTTGAACTAAACATTTGTGGATTGTTTTGAGAAATATCTTTGTCAAATACTGATTTGTAAACATGAGAGTATTTTTGGCTGATTAGTTGACGTTGCGAAATACTAATAGAGGGTAAAGGGTTTTCTTTATTAACAAGCTCCACAGGGTCAAAACCAGAATCCAGCAGTATTTTTCTAAAAACCTCTTTAGAAAAGTTTTCCACTTCTTGTCTTTTTTGTAACCTCTGATTATAATTGGTAGCATTATACAATCTAGAGCAGTCTGGAGTAAAAATCTCATCAAGAATTACTTTGTCCTTAGATAACTCCAATTTGGTGTCTGCCAAAATAAGATTTTTTTGAGAATAAAAGTTAGAGGCTTTTTGGAAAAGATCAAAGCATATTTCCCTAATTTGATACAACTCATTTCGGTTTAGATAAGCTTCAGAAAAAACTTTATTGTAGGAAACTGGTATGTCTTTTCCTGATTGAGACTTCGTGGTAATTGAAAAAATTAATTTAGGTAGAGCTGAGAATCGCTCAAGATTATTAGGAAGTATAACATTCCAGAACCTTCTAATTCCACGGTGATATTCTTTCCAAACCCATCCATCCAAATGCTGACGAACAATAAATTCATAAGGTAATCTAGCATAATAATGTCCAATTGTGACACAAGGATGTGGGGAAGTGATCGCCCAATTCTGATGAAGATTAGACGTATATTCAAAGAAAAAATTAGATATTTGATTGAGGATACAACCTTTGTATTTTATTGTTTGCCAAAAAACTTGATCAAAGGCTGATATTCTATCAGTATTCACCAAAACCAAATATTTATCTTTTATTACGTAGACATCCCTTACCTTTCCTCTATAAAACCTTGTTTGATTAGGAAACTCAAAATTGGTTCTAAATATTTCTATAGGGTTCATTTCTTTTCCTCAAAACTATTTATGCTAAAATCATAGATTGGTTGTTTTGTCAACATTCGACATATTTTCTAACCAATTAACTAAACACTTAAGTACCTAATATTCTATTAGATTCCTAAACACTATCCTCAACTGGATGATAAGTTTTTATTAGAAAAAAGTTTATTTGACAATTTGAATAAAATAAGTAAGAGAATTACTTTGTAATTGAGTTAGAGGTGTGTAATGGATAAGAAAGATTACCTAAATGGGAAGATGTTTTGGAAGATTGGCAAAAATTCATCTCCAAAAGGATTAATTCTAGGCAGAATAACTTTGGCTAGAAGAGCAGTAATAGGTGCGAAATATCAAATTGTTCGTTTGGACGAGTTATGTGAGGAAGAAAACTCTAATGACTATACCAGAAAGGCAATTAACCTAATTAATTCGGGAAAGTACTCAAAAGTTTTTGTGTGTGGGATAAAAGCTGAGTTAGTTAGTCAGATTATTCAAGCTGGTTTTGATAATTCTGTTGAATTTTATAGGGAGTATTATTTTCGTAAGGAAAACGATATTACCAAACCCGTTCAATCAAATTTTGAGGCAATGGGGATGTAACAAATTGACTAAACAGATGGCACAGAAATGTGCTTTTTTTGTAGGTTTTAAGAACTTGCTTGGTATTTTTTCAAACCATTAGAACCAATCTAAATTCTTTTTCAGTATTTAGGCATATTCATAAATCTATCTAGATTCACTAAACAATTTATAAGATGTGGCCGTAGCCACATTGTTAAATTTTTAGTGCAATATTAGATAGTTATATACAAAAATCAATATACTTCAAACCTATAATGATTTAGGGATGTGGATAAATTTGATAAAAGAATTTAGATTGGTTCTTAGTGCAACTGTTTTAACCAATCTCACACATTTTTTTTCCAAAACAGACTAACCCCCATGGTAATCTGTTCCAAGTCTGAGAACATGAATCAAATCAAATTGGATTGAGCCATCTTCTTTATCAGATCTTGGTCTGAGTATTCCTGTGAAGTCACTTATGGTATTGAGTTGACAGAAGTGATCACTTTGGTTGATTAGACCAGTGATTAATCTTCCTTGATAGATACCAGAGTACTTGTAGACTCCAATGTCATCTGTGCTTGTTAATCGAAAACGAAAACCAATACAGTTGTAGATCTCTTGGAAGATTTGGTAGAGTTCTTGGTGTTCAGCTAATTGCCTATCATATATTAATCGATTATCACCTTTTAACAATCCAAAAGCTTTTCCTTCAATATTGTCAGGTAAAGCAAAATCATTAGATTCATCATTTTGATCATACCCGTCTGAGATAAAGTATCTCATATCAGGTAGACCAAGCTTGATAGTTTTGGCATAGTCTTCAAACTCTTGTTTGTCCATTTCTTTGAGAATATCTAGGAATAGTTGAGCTATTTCTTGACCATGGTTGAGAAATTTGGTTGGTTTGAAACCTTCTTCTTTGATCTCATTAATAGTCTCTTCATCCCACCTATTTCCTCCATATTTGAATTCTTCAACTAGAGATTGTGTAAATCTAGAATAACCTAAACCTACTTGTAATTCAAGCCCCAATCTAAGAAGATCAGAATTGTTAGCAAACTTTTGGTAGTTTTTTTGAGTACTAGGCCAATTAGGTACTGTCCTAACGATAGCTCTATTACTACTATCAATATGATCAATGGTACTACTTAGCATAATATCTTTGACAGAGTATTTTACTAAGGAGCCAAAGTAGATTAGTACAGTGAACATTTCTAGTCCTGTGCCACACTTACCGTAACCATATGTAGTTAAGTATTTGAAGGCTTCAAAGATGAAAGGAAAAGAAACTTCTCCAAGCCATCTTTTGGACATGTTAAGGGCTACTACATTAGCAGGATCGTCTACTCCAAGCGATTGGTATCTCTTTATTAGATCAAGGGTCATATCACTTAAAAAGATAAGATTTTGATTATTGTAAAGAGAAGGTAAGGGTAATTTATGGGTAGGTGGTGTATCAAAATACAAAAGTATAATAGATTTAGAGTACATCATTGTACTCTATTAACACTATACAAAATGTGCATTTATTTTAGTAACTTTTCATATACTTGATCATCAAAACCAATCAAGAATTTCTCATCCACTTCTATTATTGGTCTTTTAATTGAAGTAGGAGTTTTTAACATAAATTCAATTGCTGAGTCTTTATCCACTACTTTTTCTTTGTCAGCCTCAATTGCTTTGCGCCACATCATCCCTCGACGATTAAGAACCGATTCCCAACCGAACTCCTCACACCATTTGGCAAGTGATTGTTTATCAATTCCAAGTTTTTTGTAATCGTGAAATTCATATTCAATCCCATTCTCTTTGAGCCACTCCCGTGCTTTTTTGACTGTGTGGCAATTAACTATTCCGTACATTTTTATCATAAATATATTTATTTCGCTTTTTTAATATTCTCATTCCAAAACTCTGCTCTTTCGATATAATTTGAAAAAATATCAAATGAAGTTCCACAAGGCGAGAGTACAATATTGAGTACTGATTCATCCGTATCCATAATCTGTTCGAGGGCGTTAGTATCTCCAATACTTTCAAGATCATCAATTTTGGAGTTAATCCATTTCTCAAATTGCTTTTTTACAGCATCAGCGTCTCCAAGCTCTTCTTTGACGATCTCCACAAAATCACTAGTTGCAATGTTTTGCTCTATCCCCAAATTATCATACAGTTTTTTTAATAACAAGCCGCCCACATCTCCGCAATAATCTACTCTAAAAAGATTTCCTCTGGTTTGAATTGCTAATATCGCCTCAATAACTTTTTCATATTCTCCTCCTTTATTTTTTCCAGTAAACTGCACCCAGAGATAATCATCCTCACCAAAAGTTCTGACAGCTGCAGCAACAGCATCAGGCTCAGAAGCAGCTCCATCATTAACCCAATTAATCTTCAAATTTTTCTCTAGCTTATTTACTCTGATAACAACAATTTCAGTCCTAATCAATTGATTTCTATAGGGTAAAGGAGAGTAACTATTCAAGGAATTTTGAACATTGTTAAGAGGAGTTTCCAAAATTTCATTTATCATCGACAGGGACAAAGCCAAATTAGTTTGGTTGTGCTCACCTGGTAATACAAAATCAAAATCAGCTATCTTTTGTTGAATATCTTCATCAGAGAGTTGGATAAGTTTTTGATCAAAACTTTGAGCATTAATTTTGTTAATCAATTCTTGAGTAGTAACAAAAACATCGCCAACATTTTGATACAAAAAAATATTATTCTTAGCTGCCCAATATTCCTCTATCGATGCATGTTGATCTTGATGATCGGTATAATAGTTGGTAATTATAGAATACTTTGGTGAAATTTTTGCATACCCAAGATCCTGTAGTTGAAAAGACGACAATTCAATTACAAAAAAAGTTTTTGATTCAACGCTCTGATCCAACTTAGTCCAATGTTGGTAAGGTGATATATTAGTTGTGTTTCCGCAGTAATAAGATTTTATTCTATCTTTTCCAAGTTCATTTAGAAGATGGTTGGTCAGTGAGCTCACAGTGCTTTTGCCTTTGGTGCCAGTTACCCCAATTATTTGTTCACGAAATCTTTCAACAAAAAACACCAAAGAGGACATGACTCGGTTCAAACCTTTTCTTTTTCTAAAATCTTCCAATTCAGGTAATAAAGACCAAATTCCAGGAGCTTTAAAAACCAGCTCAACATGGTTATTTTGCAAACAGTCTAGGTAGTTTTCACCCTCAAAAACTTGAGCATATTCAGCCTTTTTAAGATTATTAGTCGAGTATCTATCAGCCAAAATTATTTGAGATTTGGGAAATTGAACAACAACCTCCAACCACTCCAAGAATTGGCTGTTTTCTTGGCCGATTCCTATTACAGCAATTTTTCCACCATTATTTCTGATATCAATAAGCTGATCAACTCTCATGAATCTAATCTAGTTTCTTAGTCTGATTTCGTCAAATAATGGATAGGTTCTTAGGCTGTAAGATTAAGATTGCCAACAAAGAAGACAATAAGCTGTGATATTGTGACTGCAAGTAGGACAATTATTAATCCAATCAAAGCGTTATTGAGCTTAGTACGCGCACTTTGTACTTTGCTAGAATCTCCCCTAGAAAAAATATAATCATAACCAGCCCAAACTAAGAAGAAAACAGTTACCACTGCCGAAATTGGTATCAAGAAGTTATTTATAATCTCCACAAAGGTTTTAATAATACTACCTGTGTTTAGCTCTAGTTGATCAGTTTGTTGACTAAAAGTATCAGAAACAATTCCAATCAATGGCCCAGCCAAAAGTATAACAATCAAACCTGTCACTCCATTAAGAATAGTTTGCTTTCCATCTTCTTTGGATCCTGGAAGTGTTGAGAAAAAAAACTTGTAACCACCCCAGATAATCACCAAAACAGCAACAATTGCCGCCAAACCCGTTAAGAAATTAGTTATAGATAGTATTAGTTGCCTAGTAGGGTCAGCATTTATTTCAGATCCTGTAGTACCTGTCAAAGTGTCTTGGACAAAAGTAATTATCACTCCATCTCCACCGCCACCAACACCCCAAGCAAGCAAAATCAAAACATAACCAATAACAGCACTTTGGATCGCCCTCATTCCATTAATTTTTTGATCAAACCCGCCAAAAAAATACAAATATCCACCCCATATCAATACAAGTGTTGCCATAACTGGAGCTAAAGAAAACAAAAACCGAATTACTGCCGAAGCCAAATCATTGTCACAAGATGACGTCTTTACCAAACACCCAAAAGGTAATAAGTTGATATCGCCAGCGCCCTGAGCCTGTGTGCTAATAGGGCTGATCAAAGTAAATGCTAGTACCAAAGTAGCTAGGGCAATTCCAAACTTTATCCAAATATTTTTTAAATAATTCATATGCTATTTCATTAAAAAGTAAAGAAACTAGAAACGTCGGTATTAGCAATTTGATCAATTCCAAGTACTTGCATAAAAGTAAACAAAAAAATATAAGCCCCCAAAACCATACCCAGTGCAAAAACAGATGTAACAATTCCTTTGCGGGCCTCAACAGTATATCTATATGTATCAGCACTAACTCCACCATAGATATATTTCAATCCATTGAATAACAGGCTAACGGTAAATGCGTAAAAAACAAGTGAAGCTAACATCCCATAGCCTCTAATCAAAACACTAGGCAAAACTGCTAATGATAAAGGTTGAGCTTTTTTATCACTTGTTGTTCCGCAGCCACTATCAATCAGCGGAGTAAATTTTGTAGTAACAAAAATATCCTCAATTTTAATAGATTTAGTCACACAGCTGGCTGGATCCGCAAATTGTGCATTTGCAGGCAAGGACGTGATCGAAAAAATAATCAAAAAAACAATGACCAAATACTTACTCCAATAGCCACGAATCAATGATCGAATCTCAGACATATAATAATCAAATAAAATCAAATTTCCAAAAACCGTCAAGATAGTTGACATTTACTTAGACCTAAGATAAATTCACTTCAAATGACATTTGCTGTAATAATAATATTACTAAGCCTATTATTTTCTTATTGGCTAAGTAGGGTGTTTTTTATTTTTGCACAAAAAGCCAACATTTTGGATCACTCTTCTTCGGCACCAGAAAGAAAACAACAACAAAAATCTGTTCCACTTCTTGGAGCAACTGGTCTAATATTTACCGCTACCATCCTATCCTTATTAGTATGGTTAGCTGCAGTTTTTGATTGGCTAGACTTATCAAAAGTACTACAAACAAATCTTGAAGATGCTAATTTTGGTTGGATAATTGTCTCAATTTTGATTCTCACAATTGGTGGGTATATTGATGACAAATTCAACCTTCAGCCCAAATTTCTAGCAATACATATAACCATTGCTCTTTTGGTTGCAGTTTTTTTTGGCGGTTTGCAGATTGAAGCTCTTTCTTTCCCATTTGATAAAATTCTTCCTCAGAATTCTTTTTTAGCATACTTATTTAGCTTTTTGTGG
Organism: Candidatus Altimarinota bacterium; assembly: GCA_012031925.1. Lineage (GTDB taxonomy): Bacteria > Patescibacteriota > JACMRA01 > JACMRA01 > JACMRA01 > JAAUSE01. Next base: position 10,292 of record JAAUSE010000008.1, on the reverse strand, counting down.
TTGGGTCTTTGCACTGCTAGTACCAAATTTCTTGATGGGCTAGATGGACTTGTATCAACCGTTGGGGTTATTGCTTTTTTAACTATTGCTTCAATTAGCTTTTCCCTATTAGTTTTTCAACCCTTTACTATTATTATTAGTTTGATATGGGCTTTTTCTCTAATAGGTTATCTCCCATTCAATTTTCCTGATGCTCGAAGTTACTTGGGTGAGGGTGGTTCAGAAGTCATAGGGTTTATGGTTGGGGTGCTTTCAATCCTTTCTGGAGCCAAAGTAGCCACTGTCAGTATGGTCATTGGTTGGTTCATTATTGATATTATTTTTGTCATTTTCCTCCGTCTCAGCAAAAAAAAGAACCCCCTCAAAGGGGATAGACTACATTGGCATTTTCGTCTTATTGATATAGGTCTTAGCAAACATCAAGCCCTCACTTTGACAACAGCAATAATCCTTATTACAGCTCAACTAGGTTTGATATTACCAACAGCTCAAAAAGTTTTTGTATTAATTGTCCAATTAATTCTGATTCTTGTAGCGTTTCTTGTCTCAATAATTTTCAAAAAAAGAACCCTCAAAAGGGTTAAACATAATTAGTTATTTTGCATTCAAAAAGTTTTCAACTTTGTCTGCTCCAAAAACTCCTCCTTTTTTACCTACATTACCAATAACATTACTAGCATCATCAACTCTAAAATACTCAGTAATATTATTAACAACTTTTGCAAAACCTAGTTTTTGAGGTTGCTCAAATTCCTCAACATTTTTAGTTGAATCAATCAATGAAGGTTCACTAATGGGTTTAGTTGTTTGAGTTACTTGAGCTTCTGACTGATAATTTTTGTTTGTTTGGGTTGGCGAGATTTCAACGTTGACATCATCAAAGCTAAAATTTTCAACACTAGCTTGGATAGGTGGGGTAATATCTTCTTTGATTTGGTTAGTATTTTGAAGACTTTTTAAAGTATCCAAGCGAACTTTGTGATGATCGCCAACAACAGACTTTTGAGCAGGTTTCTCAGCTTCTGGATTAGTTAGTTGTTCCGCATTGGAAGGAATATCAAAAGACAAATTGCTATTCTCCCAAAGATTACTATTATTATTTGAGTTCACAAAATTATTTATTACCAATAATTATAGCATACAATTCAATCACAGTCAAGTAATTTGCCAAATACAGGCAATTTGTTTATAATTAATGTATGAATTTGCGAGAAGTTCTATCTAATCCTCAACTACTACTTGAACAGAGTAGGGGTTTGTATATCGTGTTCTTAGTAAGTATTCCTCTTAGCTTGTTTTTCTATATAGTTTTCTCCAAATATCGTCATTGGATACTAGTAGATCTAGGCAATCACAAATGGCTCATAAAATAATACTAATTGTAGATGATTAATAAAGTTTATAATAGATTGAAGTCTTTTAGTAGTTCATTGGTTTTTTAATGTATCTTTTTGGATGTAGTTGGGTTATACAACACTACCAGATACAACTTGATCATTACTATGAAGTCTAATGACTTTGATACCTTGAGTGTTTCTACCTAATTGACTAATCTCAGCTGGTGAAATTCGAATTGTCGTGCCTTTTTTGGTGGTCACAATTAGACTCTCCTCATCCCCAGCTAAAATCTCAACTAACACTGGTTTTCCAGTTTTTACAGTCATATTAAGGGTTTTGACTCCTCCAGCAGCTCTTTTTGTCTTTCTATATCCACCTAAGTGAGTTTGTTTGCCAAAACCATTTTCGGTAACCACTAACAAACTTGGGTATTCTTTTGAATTCACTTTGTCTTCAATTAAAGCATTACTACTGGTGTCTGCAGCTTCAGAATCTTCTTCCGAAAAGTCAAAATCTGCAATTTGAAGACTGATGACTTTATCGTTTCCTTTGAGTTTCATACCTTTTACACCTTGAGCAGTCCTGCCCAATGGGCTAAGTTGAGTTCTGTCAAAAATAACTGTTTTTCCGTTTGATCCAGAAAGTATAATCTTATCCTCATCAGAAGTACTTAATCTTACCTCAATGACTTTGTCACCTTCTTTGAGACCAATTGCGATAATTCCAGTTTTGCGAACATTCTTAAAATCGATCAATTTGGTTCGTTTCACCAATCCATTTTGAGTAGCAAAAATTATTGATCCTGCTTGATCTTCTTCATCCTCTTTAGAAACCGTCAAAATAGTACTTACTTTTTCATCTTCACGAAGATCTAGGTAGTTGATCAATGCTTGTCCTCGACCAATCCTAGAACCACTAGGAAGTTCAAAAACCCGAGTTCTAAAGACACGACCTAGATTAGTAAAAGCATAAATATAGTCGTGTGAATTAGCTATCATGCTAGCTTTGACCCAATCTTCATCTTTGGGGTTGAAGCTAGTAACACCAACACCACCACGACCTTGTTGGCGGAAGTTTGTAATAGGTAAGACCTTTATATATTGGGATTTGGTAAGTTGGATTAAAACATCTTCTTCTTCAACATAATCTTCTTTGTTGTATTCACCAATATTATGATCAACAATCTCAGTTCTTCTTTTAGAAGTAAGTTTTTCAGCCATTTCACGAATTTCCTTACTAATCAAAGCTTTTTTGACAGTAGGGTTTTCCAGTATTTCCTTAAGCTCCGCTATTAGTTTTAATTTGGCTAGCCTCTCATCTTCAATCTTTGATTTATCCAAATTTGTGAGAGTCTGAAGTCGCATCAAAAGAATAGCCTCAGCTTGTCTTTCGCTTAATTCAAATCTTTCTTGGAGCTTTTTACTAGCCTCTTCTTTGTCGTAGGAACCACGAATAAGTTTGATAACTTCGTCAATAAAATCCAAAGCAATCTTAAGACCATCAAGAATATGTAGTTCATCTTCAGCTTTTTTTAGATCAAATTGGGTACGTCTAACTACAACTTCATCTCGATGAGCCAAGTATTCTTCCAAAATCTGTTTTAGATTCAAAAGTTTTGGTTGCCTGCCTCGGTTGACCAAAGCCAACATATTGAAGTGAATGTTAGTCTGTAAATCACTGAGTTTGTATAATTGGTTTAGAATTACCTCTGGACTAGCATCTCTTTTGCATTCAATAACCACTCTGATTCCATCTTTATTACTCTCATCTCTTATGTCTCTAACACCAGTAATCTTCTTATCACTTACAAGCCCAGCAATCCTTATCAACAAATCTGCTTTGTTAACCTGATACGGAATTTCAGTAATAATAATCCTATTCTCAGTTAATTCAGCTTTGGATCGAAGTGCGCATCTACCTCTACCAGTTTTGTAGGCATTAAGAATATCGTTTTTACCATAAATTATTCCACCAGTAGGTAAATCTGGCCCTTTGATAAACTCAGCAATTTGATCAATGGTGAGCTCAGAATTTTCCAAAAGTGCTAATGCAGCTTCAACAACCTCACTAAGATTGTGAGGAGGAATTTCAGTAGCCATTCCAACAGCTATACCAGTCTGACCATTAACAATAAGATTAGGAAAAAGAGCTGGAAGAACCTGTGGTTCTCTTTGACTCCCGTCATAATTATCAACCAAATCCACAGTATCTTTTTCAATATCTTGAATAATATAGGTAGCAGGTTTATCCATTCTACACTCTGTATACCTCATTGAAGCAGGGGAGTCGCCATCTATCGAACCAAAATTACCTTGACCATCAACCAGCGTGTACCTTACTGAGAATTCTTGAGCTAATCTAGCCAGAGCATTATACACAGACGCATCTCCGTGCGGGTGAAATTTTCCCAGCACATCCCCAACAACCCTAGCACACTTCATATACTTGGAACCAGGGGTTAGGTTTAGCTTGTGCATAGCATATATAATTCTCCTATGCACGGGTTTGAGACCATCACGGACATCAGGAAGGGCACGAGATACAATAACACTCATTGCATATGATAAGTATGAAGTTTTCATCGTCTCTTCCAAAATTCTTGTTTCCACTCTATCTTCCAGATTAACCATCAGTCCACTGACATTACTCAATACTGAGTCATCTTCTGGCATAGTTTCGGTATCTTTGATTTCGCTCATTAATACATAATCACATGCTAAGATAATTTTGTCAATACCATCAATAAGCTTTTTGTTGACAAAAAAGAGATTATTTATTCTATAATAATGTAGAAATTATTTTGGAATTAATTATGATTAAGCTACTTAGACTTATTCTCTGCATAATATTTCTCATTATTATCCTAATAATATCACCAAGTGTACAAGCCCAAGATGTTTTTAGTGGTTTCACAATAGTCTCACCGCATGTCACCCATTCAAGGTCTAATAAAGTGATTGTTAGTTTTGAAATTGTTTTTGATAATAATGATAAACAATTATTAGAATCCTTAGAAAAAACCATTACCAATTTACCCAATCAGATTTTTCAAGAGGTTCTAGAAAATATCGAAGATCAAAACAAGCAATTATATGAATATTTTAGAGTATTTCATGATCTTTAAAATCCTCTAATAATCTTCAATCGCTTTTTTATAGCGATTATTTTTTGGTTTTTGCCTTGCATAAGTTAAAAAAGTAAAGTATAATTAATATCAAGTATAAAACTCGAGGTCAAAAATTCTATATTACTGAAATTTCGTAAAGTAAATTTCGGAAAATTTTTTTATACAAAAACAAAAACTAACAAACACAAAATGACTAAAAAAATAAAACTTTGGTTTCTAAGCCTTTCATTATTACTAATTAATTTAGCTTTATTGGGAAGCTTGGCTTTGAATTTTGTCTCCAAACCAATAAACAAATCTCAATCATCCTCTGTGCTTGGAGTTAGTTCTAGTGATCCAATTTTTAGTCCAAATTATATAATGAGTAATGAGACTTTTCGCTCCAAAAGAGTTTTTTCCACAGTAGATTCAGTTCAAAATTATCTAAATAATGTTAATTCTCCACTCAAAAACTATCAAGACAAAGGTCAATCAGCAGCTTATTGGATTTATAATGCTGCAAATGGTAGTACAAGTGCCAAGTTTGGCGTCACTCCAAATCTGAATCCAGGTCTTTTAATAGCTTATCTTGAAAAAGAGCAATCGTTAGTTTCTTTAAACAATTATGATGTGAATACTGATCCAGATCAACGTATCAAAACTGCTATGGGTTATGGGTGTCCAGACAACTCCAATTGTGATTCACAATACTTTGGTTTTGCTAACCAACTCAACTGGAGTGCGTATCAACTTGAATTTAACTACAAATTAGCCTCAAGTAGTAACTCAGCTGAACCATACAGAAAAGATCGCACTATCACCACACTTGATGGATATAAAGTATTTCTAAGCAACGAAGCTACAGCAGCTAATTATAGATACACACCACATGCTTATTGGGGTAATTACAATCTTTGGAAAATTCTTACAGCCAACGGGTGGGGGGTTGATACAAATACTTATAGTTCAAGTTATATTGATACAATCAATTTGCACAAAATAGAAACACCTGATGGTGTGCAAAACCCAACTCTCAAAGAGTCCGAAATTAGTCATATTCTCAGCAAAAAATTTGAAATTGGCCATAGTGGAGGAGATGTAATTCTTCTTCAAAGATTCTTGAGACAACAAGGTCACTTCACTTATGAATACATTACAGGGTATTATGGTAACATCACCAAAACTGCTCATACCAACTACCTTAATTCATCCAAACCATCATCCTCACCAGCACCTGCTCCAACACCACAGCCAGAGTCAAATCAACCAAATAATTCAACTTGTGATCAATTAGCCAACCAAGAATATCAATTTGGTCAAGTAGGTGACACAGTTAAAAAACTCCAAGAATGTCTTCAAAGTTCGGGTCATTTTATTTACCCCCATATCACTGGATACTATGGGCCAATAACTGAAAAAGCTCAATTAGACTATCTTTATTCAACCAAATCTGTAACATCAACTCCCGCTAGCACAGACCCATGTGAAAGCCTCAAAAACAAGACTTGGACATTTGGTGTAACTAGTATTGAAGTAATTGAATTACAAAAATGTATGAGAAAGGATGGAACCTTTACTTGGGAATGGGATACAGGCTATTTTGGTCCAGTTACTCAAGAAGCCTTCAACAAATGGAAAGGTCAAGACGCTCCAACATTTTCTTGCGCCAACCTCCAAGGTCAAGCCTGGAAATTTGGTGAAACTAGTGAAAGAGTTAGGCAGCTTCAAGCCTGTATGAGAACTGCAGGAGCCTTCACTTGGCAATGGGATACGGGATACTTTGGTGATGTAACTAAAGCCTCCCTAATAAAATGGAGAGGATATTTCTAGCCCAGCGGCTATTATAACCATGCACCAAGTGAACGTCCACGAAGGAATTGCTGGTTCTGCTAACTATTTTGGCAACAATTAGTACTTTCACAGCAACAAAAAAAGCTTTTTCTATCATTGAAAAAGCCCAACATTATGAGTCTTACATCAAAAAATCAAACACCAAGCTCAGATAGTGCTTTTAGTACATCTTTAGGGCCCGCAATTTTTATTGCAAGAACTATAAGATTTGGGTTAATTTTTTTATTAAACTCTGGTCGACCTTGCCACCGACCGTGACACAGAATAAGACTTTTGTAATTAGTCTTATTCATAGTGATGACACTTGCATTTTTATGAAGTCTACAATTTGCATTCTCCAGCCGCTGAAGAATTTGCTCAGCAGTGACTTCTTGAGCCATTGCAGGATAAACTAATCCAGTTAAAACTGACAAACCAGCCACCAAACCACATAGGTTCTTCATAATTAACATTCCTCAAGATGAGAGTGATCTAATAGATTTTTTATCACAATTTGATGGATTTGTCAACTAATTTTTGCAACCAAGTTCTTGCCCTTGACAAAACCCCAAAAATAGCCTAAATAAAAGCTAGTTTTGTAAAAAACCTATTTGAGGAAAAACAATGAAATTCCCTAGAAGAAGACATGTTACTGACTTACCTCTCATTGGAGCAATAGCCAGTCTTTTTGTCGAAAAACCTGCTAATCCTATTGAGGAAGTGCTCAAGAAGCAAAAACAAGCTACCGAAAACATCCACACATATATCATGCACGATTATGTACAACTTCATTCTAATATATCAGCTTGTAACAACTACGATGAAATGTTCGTGCTGCGTCAAATACATCAAGAAATTATAATTTATGTTCGAGATAACCAAGATCGATTCAGTAAAGATAGGCTACATAAATACAGTCTATTGGATGAAAGTATTGAGAAAAGTCTCATAGAAATGGTCGCTAGAGTGATGGCAAATTTACCATCTAAAGAAGAAGTTAAGGATGATAATGAAGAGTTTGTAAGCTTTGATTCCAAGATTGACGAAGATATCTTTGATCCTGATGTTTTTAAAAGCTATATAGACGGGTTTAAAGAGAGCCTAAGGAATAATAAAAAAGGCACTTTGGATTCCAATCTAAGACCATCCCAGTTACCAAATCTTCAACCACCAACAGCAGAGGTCAAAAAACAGTCGGTTCCTTTTGATTACACCAAGTTCATGGCTGAACAAAAAGAGAATCAACAAAAGCTTGATGAAGTAATTAACACCCTTCGCCTTGCCAGAGTTGATCAAAGTCTTCAGCAGCAAGAAGTTCAACTAGAACAAGTAGAGGTTCAAGAAGATATAGTAGATGACGATGCAGGTTGCGATGCAGATGTAGACTGGGAAGAGTTGTATGCAGATTTTAAAGCATATGTCTATCCAGATCTATACCAAGATACTCCCATAAAACCAACTTCACTAGATGAAGCGACAGATGTAGCACAAAGTACAAAACTCTCACTATGTTTTGGGTTTTGAACAGAGAAGCCGCTCCACCAAGTAAAGTTGTTATCGGTTTGGCAACTCTGTTAACCCCTTTTTGGGTAAAGACTTCTGATACTGCCTTAACTGGCGATACTACTGCATCCCCAAAATTATCCAGAGCTTTTTGATCAAAAGACTTCTTTGGCTGATTTTCCATGATTTTTCCTCCATAAGAACCTGAGCTAACTACCTCAAAAATTGGCTTTTGTCAAATTGTAGTGCAAGCTCCCTTCGTAGTTGACAAAAAAGTAATATTCAACCACCCTGAAGCTAATCATTACCTAATATGTCTGCCCAACAAAGCATTTCACCTTTGATCGCCTTTTTTGGTCTGCCTAATTCTGGCAAATCCACTTTGCTCAATCGCTTAACCTCCTCCAAAACCGCCATAGTTGCTCGTGAGGCTCACACTACTCGTGATCTCAATTATGGGGAGACTGAGTGGGACGGAATGTATCTAAGATTCGTGGATACTGGCGGACTTGTACCAGATCCCCAAGACAAGATCCAAAAACAAATCCAAATCAAATCCTGGCTAGCACTTCAAGACGCGGATATTCTTGTGTGGGTAATTGATCGCAAACAAAACCCAGCAACTATTCACGACAGCATCATCCAAAAAGTTTTCAAAACCAACAAGCCTGTTCTGATATGTATTAACAAAGTCGATGACCCAAATATTGCTATGGGTATCCAAGATTATGCTCATCTCGGAGGATTTGATTTTGTGAATATTAGTGCTACTAACAGCCTTGGAACGGGAGAGTTATTAGATATTCTTTCTCAAAAATCACTAGAGCTTGGTTTCCAAAAAATTACCCATAAAGATATTCCCTTTGACGACTCCAACAAATCAGTCAAAAGATCCAAGTCCAAAGAGCTCAGCACAGACAAAGAAGGCAATTTTGTTGTACTTCGTGAGAATACTGAGGATGGTCCTGGTATGTTTTATTCCAGCAAAGTTGAAGAGGTGATTAATCCAATCAAGAATATTATCATTGACCTTGGCGGTACACTTTTCCCACCTAATAATTATGACATAGTCAATAAAAAGCTCCTAGAATTTTTGGGCAACCAAAAAAAAGCCGGTCTCAAGATCTATTTCCTTACCAATCTCAGTGGTGATGTTTTGCAAAAAAGGATTCAGTCTTTACCAGATTTGTTTGATGGTGGAATGGCTAGTATTGATGAGCAGATTGCCAAACCCAATCCAGAATTTTTTAAGGAACTAATTGAGCATTACAGTATCAATCCCAAAGAATCAATCTTTTTTGATGACAACCATCTCAATGTTTTAGCTGCAAGAGATTTGGGCTTTTGGGCAAAGCAATACTTGTATGACAAGACTAATCCCTCGTCTTTTTTGGAAAATATTATTTTTGATAAATTAGTGCAAAATCCTGAGCCACCCAAAATCATCATGCTAGGCAAGCCAAATGTTGGAAAAAGCAGTCTCTTTAATGCTTTGGTTGAAAAAGATATTCAGATTGTAACTGAGATTGCAGGAACGACTTTGAGTGTGAATGATTATCTTTTGGAAAGAAAAAGTCAGTACAAATATGAGAGTGAGCAAGAAGGAATTTGTTTTGAAGTGGATCGTTTCAAAAAATATTTGGTTCTAGACACCACTGGAATTCGCAAACCTGGGCAACGAACAATGGGTGTAGAAAGTTTTGCCACTTATCGCTCCATTGAGTCTGCTCACCGCAGTGATGTGATATGTTTTGTGATGGATGTGTCCACTCCTATTACCCATCAAGATCAGGTTGTAGCCGGAATTTGTCAGGAGGCTGGCAAAGGTATTGTTCTGGTACTCAACAAAGTTGATCTAATCGATGAAGATGAAAAAGCAGCTTTTCTCAAGAGTTTTTCACACAAATTTGCCTTTCTCAAGATAGATAATGTTGTCTGGGTAAGCGCAACAAAGAAAATTGGCCTCAAACAGTTCTGGCAAAAAGTTGATCAAGCTTTAGTTGATAGAGGTAAGGTAATTCCACGTGAAGATGTGCGCAAACTTTTTAATTATCTGATGAAGAAAAAACAGCCCAACAAACTTCGCAACAAAAAAAGACCAGTAGTCTATGACCTGATATATACTGGAGGTAATCCGCCAACATTCGAACTCCTTGTCAAAGACAAAACAGCCATTCATTGGTCTTGGGTCAGGTTCTTAGAGAACACCATTCGCAAACAATTCCGTTTCACAGCCAGCGGTCTCAAAGTCAAACTGGTTCAGGTCGATCGCAAAAAATCCTAACATAGCTTATGACCCTTGATCTAATAAAGAGATACCAATCGCTTGGAGTAGACGATCCTGCTAATGTAGTAGCCCTTAACATGTCCAAAAGATGGCTTGGAGAAGTTTCTTTTCCTTTCATCTTGAAGCCTTCAAATACTTAACTACATATGGTTACGGTAAGTGTGGCACAGGACTAGAAATGTTCACTGTACTAATCTACTTTGGCTCCTTAGTAAAATACTCTGTCAA
>JAAUSE010000007.1 GCA_012031925.1 Candidatus Altimarinota bacterium | reverse complement strand
TTGTTAATAAGTGTAATGAGGCTTATTTGAGCAACTCATCTGTTGGGAAATACGAAAAATAACTTCTACCAAAGCAGGTGTAGAAGTGACTACCAAATCGGATTCTACTGAATCTAGTTCAAGCAAACAAGAAGATCAAGTTACAATTAAAAGAGAAGTTAAAGAACCACCAAAACAGCCTGAACCACCAAAACAGCCGGAAATTGAATTAACTGAAGAAACCAATGTTGTAGCACCAACAGCTGCAGCTGTACAACCTGGGCAACCACAAGGGCAACCAGAGGCTTCTGGTGAAACTAATGTAACTAACCCAACTCCAGCAGTGGAGCAGCCTGGTAGTGTTCAAGCTCCAGAGCAAGCTCCTGTCGTGCAACCTCAAACTCCTCCGACTCCAGCTAGCACAACACCTGGACAAATTGAAACTCCTGTTCCAAAGCAAACAGTTCCTGAAGTTCCGACAGCTGAAGTAAGGGTTACCAATCCAACTCCAGCAGTGGAGCAGCCTTCTGACTCAATTGCCGAAACTGGATTCAAAACACACCGCTGGGTCAAGTACAACCAGCTAAGGTTGAAGTTTCTGTCCCAGTCTCAACTGCGGTACCAAGCAATCCAGCAGTTGAAGTAACTCCAGTTGCTAAGGAGACTTTTATTAACCCTCCTTCATATGAAGTGGTAGAAGAATTTAATCCTGAAGTTGGTGATGTTAAGGTTCCAGGATTGTAGGAATACTAGGGGAGAGTTTAAATTTATACTTATACTTATGATTGATAATTTTACATCAGAGCAAAATTGGCATTATTGACAACATATTTTTAAATACTTACAATGTATACATAATAAATAGTTTATGCACACTAATAACTTAATCAATCTTGGCAAGAAATCACTTCTTGTTATTTTGTCCTTTTTGTTTTTATTTACTTTTAACGTATCCGCTCAAAACTCAACAACTCCTTCTTCAACCCCGACTTATGGAATTGATATGACAGCCTGTAGATTTACTTTTGATTGGGCTACTTATGTTGCAGATCAAAGAGCAGGTCGGACTGCTTCTAATCCTTATACATCTCAAGGATGTGTGAGACAAAATGGTCTCAATAGTGTTAGTGGAGCTAAGTATTCAGATTTTTCTGTAGGTCAAGTAGATACCAAGACTGCTTTTGGTAGTGATCCTGTTCTTGGTGTATTTCCAAACGGTAATCAACCTGCTCAATCTCTAAATACTTACAAAGATGATGGTACGGTACTTGATTCAAAAGAATCTAAAGATCGTTCTAAGGTAGCAAATCTTAACTCAATATTCACATCTTCTCAATTGAGTGAAATCTATTCAACGGGTGGATCTAGAACTGGCATGCCAAGAATTTTTCTACTGGTGCTGACTCTTACAGAACAAATTCCAATGGTCAAAGGGTTTATCAAGGCGGATGGTGTAAGGTTGAAAATGGTCAAATTTCAGTGAGAACCCAGCGAGATGGTAGTAATTTTGACTCAAGTCTCTATGGTCGATCTATTAATGATCCTGTCTCAAGTTGTGCTAGAACAGTTAATGGTACCAAATTGGCTTCAGTTGAAGATCGTAATATTCAAATTTATCAGTTTTTGTATGAGTTCAAGTACCCAACTGCTGCTCAGTGCGATGATTTTTTCAAAGTTGATGAGGCAACTTGTATGGAATTTTTCAAGAACCGTTATGGAGGTGACTTAGCTGGAAAAGCTGAAGGTAGTAGAATTATCTCAACTTATACTTATTATGGAACGTTTAATGATATTTATACAAAATGGGTAGGTTGGGTCAATCCAGATGTGAACGGTCCGAGAAAAAATGCAAATGATACTTTTTTGAGAGGTTACGAAGGGTTTTCAGTATTTGCTTTGTAAACTTTTCAAGGATAGTTGATATTTTGTTGTTTTCACTAAGTATTGTTGAGTGTTTTTAGCTAAGATATTTTCTGATTAATTTCTCTACTAATCTGGTTTCTTTGGCTGTACCATATGTGGTGATAGTCATTCTTTCTGGAATAAAAAGATCCATAGCAATTGATCTTAGTTGGGAAGCTTCTACTTTGTTGATTTTTTCTATAAGATCATCCAAATTATATTCAAAACCTGAGCTTAACAAATTTTCTACTTGCCAGACTGTCGAATGGAGTAGATCTTCATGTTCAAGAATTAGCTGACCTTTGATGAATTCTTTGGCTTTGGATAACTCATTAATGGAGATGGTAGTTTTTTTGAGAGACTCCAAAACGCTAAGTACTGCTTCTAGTGCAAAAGTAAATTGACTATTCTCACTACGACCAGCAATTTGTAAAAAACCAGTGTGTTTAAATAAAATCAAATCACTTTCAATACTACCAAACAACATTTCTTCTTCCACTCCTTTCATCCATAACCTACTTGAAAAACCCTTTCCAAGAATACTGTTGAGAACTGTAAGATAAGCAAAGTCTGTTAGTTTTTCCTCTTGAGATTTCTGAATGATCAACTCTTTTTCATTTTCTTCTACATCTTTTTTATGCTTGATTTCGTAAGCTTCTTGTGATAGATAACCCTCATCAAGTACAAATGAAAAGGCCATGTCTGTATGTGAAATTCCTCTTTGCTTGTAATTAATACGTGGGAGAAGTCCAATATCTTCTTTTGTTACTTGTGGTGAAGGTATGAATACTCGCGATCCTGGATTCCAAAAAGCCCACTCTTGATCAATTAATTCCATCAACCCTTTGTTATCGAAATTCCCAGCAAATATAAGGTAGCTTTGATCTGGTCGGTACTGATGAGCAAAATAGTCAAGTACATCTTTACGAGTAATATCAATAACTGAGTCTACAGATCCTCTAATTGGAGAGCTTAATGGGTGGTTCATATATAAATTACTAAGAGCTAGAGAGGAAACTCGACCTTCATGTTGGATTTCAGAAGATTTTAAAAATTCAACCAAGTTATTTTTTTCTTTAGTGATATCCCTTTCTTCAAAATAAGAGTGCTGAATAATCTCAGCCATTATTGAAGTGGTTTTGTATTGATGGTATGTTGGTACAACCATGTAGAGTTGACTGATTTCGTGACTTGTAAGTCCAAAAAAACTACCCCCAACACTTTCAAGGGCTTGATTCAGACTTTTGGGAGATGGATGTTTATCTGTACCATATTGGAATAATCTTCCCAAAAAATGGGATATACCCTCTGGCCAATTACCTGATTCTACAGATGATCCTGATTGTGCTACATAACCAACTAGCATTGTATTAATACCAGTTTTGGGTAGTTTGAGAACTGTTAATCCATTCTTTAGAGTGACTGGTTTGAGCATATTTTGGAGTGATTTGGGCGAATTTTTTCAAAAAATATTTGATTTGTCAAGTGCTCAAGATTTGATGTCTGTCAATACTTTCAGATTTGATAATTAATTCAAGGATTTTATAGCTGTTTGGGCTTGCTGCAGAGTTGGGGTTTTGCCATGCCAATGAAAAGAATTAAATTCTTTGAACGGGTACCCTACTTGAGAATAGTTAATGATTACTGCTGGGAGGTTTTTTTGCCCTTGAATAGCCAAAGTTTGCTCAAGAATTTCTTGACATTTTTGGTAATTGTTTCCTTCCCAATTTTCTGTAACTATCCAACCAAAAGCACTAAATTTTTCGCCTAGACCACTGATTGGATTATCATTTGGTGAGATTATCTCAGAATTATCAAGCCCTCCAACCTCTTCTGTATGCCCATCAATTTGTATAAAGTTACGATCTACTATCCAAATCAGATTGTTAAGTTGGAGTTTGGTTGCAATCATTGCTGACTCCCAAATTTGTCCTTCTTGACACTCACCATCACCAACTATGACAAAAGTTTGAAGTCCGTTGTTTCTAATTATGTCATTGTAAGCAAATCCCAAAGATGTTCCAGCTCCAATACCAAGAGGGCCTGTAGAGGAGTCAACTAAAAATGGTAAATGATGTAGGCTTGGATGTCCTTCCAAAACACCATCAACACTTCTGATAGTCTTTAAAAATTCTAGCCTTTTTTGGGGAATTGATAAGTTTTTTGTGATTTTACCTGCATACTCTGCCTCAATGTACTCATCAAAAAGTCCCATTTCTGCCCATATTGTATAAAGTGTAGGGCAGGTGTGTCCATTACTTAAGATGAATTTGTTGCGTTGATTTCGTAGTTCGATTGCTTTTTGGAGTTTTTGTTGGTTGGGAAAACTATTGTATTGAGAATACCAACTTGGATCATATTGAATGAAGTTGCTCAGAATCAATGATTGTATTTCTACTGTACCAAGGCTACCACCAAGATGTCCAGTTGGTTTGTCTGCCAAAGCAAGTAAAATATTTTTGCGAATGTTGTTGAGATTGAGCATTGCTGGATTATTAACAATCAGGTGTGCTTAGTCAAATTGACAAATCAAGAATTACTTGTGAGAAGCTAGGTTTATTTCATAGAGGAAGATTGATGTTAAATTTTTTTGTTGTACAAATTAACAAATTGAAGTGAGATTTTTGTAAATTTTAGTAATCAAACAATATAGTATGGCAGAATATAAAGATATACGACCAGTTTAATTTTACTATCATTTCAAGAGGAACGCTTCTCAAGGTGTTGAACATGGAGCATATTATATACTAGGTATTGGTAAAGATACCGAGGATAGAGCGAGACACTATGTGATATGCAAACCATTGTACTTTTGTCATCCGAGAAAAGTAGACGAGAAGGGTATCAGTTATCAAGTTAGACCTGTAGAGTATTTTGTAGGTGAGGTTGATAGGGAGAATTACAAGGATGAAAGGTTTAAGTTGATCAAAGATAAAAATACAATTGATCGGTTAAAGAGTGTCGAACTTTTTGATACGGATTACTTGGATTGTTAGTTACTTTTAACTAGTTAAGATTTGACTTGAAAGTATCCTCCTCCAAGATCTACAAAGGTTTATTTGATTTTCTGGGTAAAGGTTTGAAATCTTCGAGCCTTGAAACTCCTTGTTTTTTCATTTTCTTTTTTTAGTTGATTTTAGTTTTTGATGAATTCTAATTGAGATTATCATGAAACCTATATAAGGAAGTAAACCAAGCAAAATAAACCAAGATTCTGGGTCTGAGCTAATTCTTGCTATATGAATATGACCACCCAAGTAATCATCATTAATGTCCCTAAACACTTCAACAAGGAAAAAAGGATAACCAAACAGCAAAAATCCGAAGATATATGGATTACTATAGTCAAAATTTGTTTTAAAGATTGTTAGAGTTAAAATGATGAATACAAAGTAAATAATGTTAACAGTAATTAAATATATGATAGAATGTAAAAATATTTTGATAGTATTGGTGATTATTTTATTAAAAAAACCCATAAATTCATTGTACTATTTGTATAAATTTTATTTTGTCAAAAAAGAGCTGATGAAAATCATCAGCTCAATCTTGTGGGTATAACGTTTTATTAATTAGTTACACAACCAACCAAAAAGGTCTATATATGCATTGAGCGCTTGTTCTTCAGCAGGAGGTAAAAGATTACCTCCCCACTTTATCAGTGCAATAGCTGCACATACATTTGGTTGTGTTAGAACAGATTCAAAAGTGAAAAGTACTTGCTCTTCTACTACATATCCTACAGATACACCAGCAGTTACAGCACCTATGACACATGGCCCAGTTCCACCAAAAAAAGTTGAGGGTATACAAGCTTGAGAGACTATCAAAGTTGTTGTTGCAGTTTGAGCAGCCCAAGCTGTTATATATGCTAACGTGTTGTTGCCAGGTATTCTGCCAGCCTCAATATCTGCATTGAACATTTGCTGATCTTCACCAACAGCTATAACTAATTGTGTAACCCCAAGAACTCTATCAACAGTACCAATTAATTTTGCACTCTTAGTGTAAACCTTTAAGTTGGGGTCAAGGTTTCCAGCTCCATCAACAGCGTTAGCCCACTCTTGAAGAGTTGGCTTGTAAGTTGTGCCATTTGGAAGTATTACAAAGGAGTCATCAAAAACATCAACCATAGATAGTGAAGCTAGTAGTATATTTTTTAATGCTTGATAATCTGTCCCATTGGTTTGTCCATTCTCAGCCATCTGTTTTTGTGACTGCATTGTATTCACAATTTGATCAGAAGTAAGAGCATTAACTGCTATTTCTGTTGTCACCCGAAACCTCTGATTGGGATCAGCGGAGTTGCAAGTAAACAATACTGTCAAAGCGCCAGAAGATGTTGATAGGCAGTATTTGGGATAAAAGAAAGATTTGACTTGGAAATATCCTCCTCCTAGATCCACAAATCCAACGTAAAATGACACATTAAGTGTCATTTTACCCATACCTTCCACTTGCATTGGTGTAGGTTTTGGAGGCGAAGGAAATTGACAATTGAGTGTTTTTATCTTTTAAAGCTTTTATGAACAATAAACTTTATAAGGTCATGGAAAGTTTTTTAGAGATTGGGATTTTTTTTGGTATTTATAATCTTTTCTTTTATATTTTATCAAAAGCTCATATTCAAGAACCCTTTTCTTATATTTATGAAAACATATTCTATGATATATATAAATTGGAAACAATAGGAGTTAATTATGCTCAGATAGTCTTAGTTGTATTCATTTACTATAGTTTGTTTAATATTCTTTGCATTATACTTTTGAAGTCAACACTGGTTGAAAAGATATTTTTTTATAAAGGTAGTATGACAAGGTTACAAAAAATAATTCGTGAGTTTGTTAAGTTTGTTTTTTTTCTACTGCCTATTTTAATCTCTCATGTGCTAATAATATTTAACTATGAGAATATACTAAGAGAAAATGTGATTGTATTTGGTCCAATTATTATACTTTATTCGATAACCTTCACTCTGGTGAACTGGCTGTTTACTTTAACAACTACAAAGTATCATAGCTTAATTGATATTATTTCAATAAAAATTTATAATACTCTTTTTATTAAAAAGATGAGCAAACTAAAAAAATGACCTAGACATAGTTAGGTTTGCCTTTGACAAAATCGAGTTACATTGGTATAAGCTCAATATAAAAATGAATATTATGTATCAAAAATTATATAAATTATTTGAACCCTTTTTAGATTTTACTATTTTTATATTCACAAGCTTTAGTTTAGAATTTTTATTGCCTTCAGATATTATTAATTCCTTTATTCTCGAGTTATACGACAAAATATTTAAAATTCAAGAATCATATAGAGTTGATATTTTTAGAACAATATTTTTATCTTATTTATTTTATTTTATATTAAATTTAATTTTAATTTGCTTATATAATAAAAATTTAACTGAAATATTTTTCAAATCTACATATTCAAGTTTGAAAATAGAAAAATTGTATAGGGAGTTTCTAAAAATTATTTTGATATTCTTTATACCTGTTTTTTCTTTAATAAAAATTATTAATACAAATGAGGTTATTTATTTTATATACATTGTATATATTTTTGTTTTAATTGCAATAAATTATTTCATTATATTTAAAACAAATTTTAAACAGAGTTTTATTGATATTATTAGTAATATAAAAATGACCTAGACTATAAAATCTAGGTCAGTATCTAAGGCGATAGTTTTTACCTATTTGCCCAATAGACTCTATCAAACCAAATATTAGGTGAACTCACTCCACCAGTTAATGGATTTATACCATCAACATTATAGATCGCAAGGAAATTTGTAAGATTAATCGGAATGAAACCTCCTGCCAAAGTTTGGTTAAATGGTGATACTCCTGGATCGAATTGATTGCCAAAGTTTTCACCAGTAAGTAATGACCAACGCTCTAATGCTTCACTAACACAATTACATTGAGTAGAGGATTGTTTCAAAGTTCCTAATACAAAATATGATGTGCAATTAGTTACATTTGGTAAATTATTTACCATATTGTTGTATTGGGTTTGAGTTATAAATCTTGTTCTTACGGTCCAATTAGATGGAATAACCCCGTTTCCAGTTAGGATTTGGAATGAATCTGTTCTATCTTTTGAATGGTTTATTGTTGGAACCCCTCTCCCTTCATCTTGTCTTGGAAATAATGGAAAATCCTGATTAGGCCAAGAACTAAACGTTGTAAAATTGTTAGAGTTATTGTCTATTAACTGCCAAGAAACAGCACCATTACTAGTTACAAACTTTGTTTCTGTAGTATCAATTTGTCCTGTTGACAGAAATTTAATTTAAGATAAATTAAATTTATCAAATATATTTATGAAAAAATCAAAGAAAGTCTATATAGTTTTAGAGCATATATTAGAATTATTTGTTATATCACCTTTAGTTTTGTTTGTCTTACTTTTAACAACTTCATTCATTCCAAGAAATTTAAACCCATTGGTTATTTTACATAATTTATTTCAAAATACTCCCTTCAACGGATTGTTAGGTGTTTACACAGTACTTCCACTTTTAATATTTTTTATATATGTTATATATAATTATATTTTAATTTTTTTTCAAAAAAATCATTTTCGGATTTGATTTTTAGAAGTCAATCAAATATCCAAGATTCTATTAATAGAATTAATAAATTATTTTTTGTAAGTATTGTTGTATATTATTTTGTATTTATTTTATGGTTTCTTTGGGTAACAAAAACCCACTACTGATATAGTAGTGGGTTAGTGATTACGCTAGTATCAGTTGATGCTATTGATAAATTTGTCCTTGATTGGCATATCCATTTGAATTCTCATCTAAATTTCTTACATTTATGTCATACATCACTCTATCAGTAGGCCACTCACCGTTCGATATTGTGTTTGTGAAATCTTCACCTGTTGTGTTTTTCCACAATCTTGTCGCTTTATCTACACAAGTACAAGCACCGATAGGATTTGGATTACTTCCAAAGGGCCATACGTAATGATTACACCCTGTTTCAAATTGACCATTGTTGTTGATCCACGCATATTTTGCACCAGAAATTTTGGCTTTTCGGACTGCATACCCATAATTAAAAGTACTCTGAGAGCTATTAATTACTAAATCATCGGTAATGATTTGGGTAGTTAAGAATGGGTCGGAATCACAATTCTCAAAACAATCAGATGGCCAAAGTGAATAAGTTTTTTCAGTTGACCACTCGCCATCAGTTAAGAATGAATTAATCAATTGATTATCTCTATATGTGTCAACTTTTTCGTAGTTTCTCCTTACGATAGCTACCCAAGTGTGACCAACTTGGCCAATATCATTAGATACATTTTGTTTTCTAGCGATTAGCCATGCTTCATAATCAACTATTGGTGTTGAAACAATTGTGTCAGTTGTTACTCGAAACCTCTGATTGGGATCACCTGAATTGCAGGTGAACATTACAGTTAGGGCACCAGAAGATGTGGATAGACAATATTTGGGATAGAAGAAAGATTTGACTTGAAAGTATCCTCCCCCTAGATCTACAAATCCAACGTAAAATGACACATTAAGTGTCATTTTACCCCATACCTTCCACTTGCATTGGTGTACGCATGTATATTCATAGCATTGCCGCCAAGACCTATATAATCTAGTCCAGTAGAAGACAGACCAAAAGTAGTTTGATC
Source organism: Candidatus Altimarinota bacterium (assembly GCA_012031925.1). GTDB lineage: Bacteria > Patescibacteriota > JACMRA01 > JACMRA01 > JACMRA01 > JAAUSE01. The sequence goes on along the minus strand of JAAUSE010000007.1, from coordinate 25,440 downwards.
ACGATACAATGTATATGCATAGCCATTCCAGTTGAATTTGATCCTTTGACTTAGATCGTTGTTGTTTGGAGTCCTTCCTTGGATAGCCCCACCATTAGCAAGGTTGGGTAGTGATACTCTTTTGCCTGCTTGAGACTCAAGAATACCAACAATACAAGATACTTTGACTTAGTTTATAATAACAAAAAGCACCCACAATATGAGTGCTAAACTATTTAACTTAGTTAATATGGATTGGTTAAAGTAGTTTATTTACTTCACCCGCTCAAAATATTGAATGTATGCGACTTAGATTGGATGCTATCAAAAATGGTCTGAACGCAGATGATGTTTGTGTATTGCGTGATCATGCAGAATAATTACTTACTCACCTGTTTATATGGGTGAGTATTTTTTATCACAATTGACAATACGAAGTTTATGTGGAAATTTGATAGATATGGTTTTTGATATTCCCCAGAATCCTACAATAAAGGATATTCATAATTTGTATTTGACTTCTCAGGCGAAAGTGACTCAAGTGGTAGAGTATTTTTTTGAAAAAATTAAGCAAAAAGATCCTAATATTCAAGCCGTGGTAAGGTATAATGAAAATTTAGCTAATCAACAGGCAAGCAAGCTTGATAATATGATTGTTAATAGAACTCAAATTGAAATTGATGACTTACTGCAAAAAATGCCACTTTTTGGAGTACCTTACGCTATGAAAGATAATGTTCTTGTTGAAGGTCAACTCCTAACAGCTCAATCAAGAATTTTGGATGGTTATGAGGCGACTTATTCTGCTGATATTTTTGAATATTTAACTGAAGCTGGTGCAGTTTTGATAGCACAAACCAATATGGATGAATTTGCTTTTGGTTCATCAACTGAATTTTCTGGTTTTGGTCAAATTACCAAAAATCCTTGGGACAATAATCGAGTAGCTGGTGGAACTAGCGGGGGTTCAGCTGCTTTGGTGGCGAGTGGTGGTGTTTCTTTTGCTATTGGTACGGATACAGGAGGATCTATTAGACAACCTAGTAGTTTTTGTGGAGTTGTTGGAATGCGTCCTACATATGGTTCGGTTTCAAGATATGGTATTGTAGCCTCGACATCTTCTTTTGATCAAGCTGGTCCAATTAGTAATTCAGTTGAAGATAACGAGCTTATTCTTAAAGTGCTTCAAAAAAAATCTAACAATGATCAAACTTCTATTGTTACAGAGAATAGGGGTGTGAGGTCCGAGATTGTAATTGGTTTTGCAGAAGAATTTTTTGGTGATGGTTTGGATGATCGGGTTAGTGAGGTTTTTGGAGAGCTCAAAAAAAAGTTGAGTCAAACTCACCAAGTGAGATTAGTTTCTTTACCTATGAGTAAATATAATTTGTCAGTATATTATATTTTGCAGACTGTTGAAGCTGCGGCTAATTTGGAGAGATTTGATAGTATAAGATATGGTCAACAAATTGGGGCTGGTGAGATGTTTTTTGGTGGTCGAGGTGAGTATTTGGGAGATGAGACCAAGAGACGTATTATGCTTGGAACTTACACCTCCTCTTCTGGTTATTACGATGCTTATTACAACAAAGCCTGTCAGGTTAGGGAGCTAATTAGCCAAGATTTTGTCAAAGCTTTTGAGAGTGTGGATGTTCTTGTAATGCCAGCTTCGCCCTACCCTGCTTTTGGAATAGGGGAGAATAGTAGCGATCCGATGAGCATGTATTTGGCAGATATTATGACAGTTTCTCAACCTATAAGTAAGCTTCCTGCTCTCGTGGTTCCTGGATCAATGGTAAAATCTGATGATGCCCAGCTACCAGTTGGTATTCAGCTAGTAGGGGCTCAAGGTAATGAAGAGACTTTGTATAAGTTAGGTAAGGAAATAGTTTGTTTGTCTTAAAGAGTTAAATTACCTTTTGGGAGTGACCCAGTAACCTAGATATTTTCCTTGAATACCTTTTATTTGAGCATCTAATGCTGGAATTCCCATTAGACCGTAGAGGAAAGGACTTAGTATGAACTGAAGGAAGACCATTAACGATTGTATTGGACGGAGTTTTGATCCATTTGTGGCATTGTGAGCAAGGTAAACATAACTAATGTAACCAAAAGCAATTATATATATGAAGCTAATGATGGCAAAATATTGAGAAAATATAGCTAAGTTTTGAGCTATTGGAAGTTGGCGAAAACTTGGGCCTCCAAATATTTGAGGTAAAAAGCCCAAGCGAGAATAAGACAGGGGAAGATGACCAAAAAAAATGATTACTAAAAAGTAAATAAATCCATCTTAATCTGATGCGTAGAGGAATATTTTTTCCTGCTGGTTCTATAAAGAATTTTTTATACATATACGGAAAAGCCTCTACTCCACCCCAAGCCCAGCGCTGAAGTTGCTTGTATTGACCTATTACTTCTTCAATAAAATCATCCGCAATTACAGCATCTCCTTCAAAAACTCCAAAGAATGGATATACTTGAAAACCCCCATCGAATTTTACTAAACACTTGGTAAATAGTAAAAAATCTTCAGCAATAAGCTCTTTTTCCCAAAAATTTACTTTGTATAGGACTTGAAGAGGAACTGAGTATATAGCAAAAAATGGAGTCTCTCCACTAATTCCCAAATTAGTCATATTGCTTAAGGTTGTTTGAGTAGCTACTTGTCTAGGCCAAAGAGAAGTGTCAAAAAAATTGCTTGAATATGAATGGATTGGCTGAAAACCAGATTGAAAACGATTAGGCGAGGTGCAAAAAGTGTAACTTAGATTATGGAAAAAACCTGGAACTAGCAAAGAGTCAGCATCTAAACTAGTTACTATAGCTAAATCTTCATCAATTTTTTTGGATTTGAGAATTAAAGAAGCAATTCTAGCACCCCAATCTTCGTTACTAGCTTTACCTTTGATTTCTCCAGTTAGCCCATCTGGGTGTTGAGTAAATACAATATTAAGCTTGCTGCTAGAAAGGTGGATTTTTTTAAGAACTAAGTTGGAGTATTTTAGGTTTTTGAGATCTTTACTGAGAACATCTTTATGATCTATTTCATTAATGTTGTGTGTTTGAGTCCATCTCAAATCAGAAATTATCTTTCTGATATTACAATTGAATTCCTCACCAATTCTTTCTTCTTGGCTTACAATGACTAGTACATTACTAAGATTGTAGTTACATTCATATATTCTTTGGAGAGATTCTTGGAGAACTTTGGCACTTTCGTTGTAGATTGCAAAATTACAAATATGAAACACATTCGACGGTTTAGCAAATTTGGAATTGAGATTTTTGGAAAGTTGATTGATTTGGCTATCAATACGCTCTTTCCATTCAATTTTATTCTTATATTTGTAGGCTAATTGTTCTAATATTTTTTTAGCTTGATCAAAATCAGTTTCAATAAGTTCCAAAAGCCTAAATATATCTATACTCTGCCATCTCTTCATTCGTTTGTAAGTTGTTATGGTGTAGATTACGTTGAGGCTATATTTCATTAGCCACATGAAGCTGTATGTAATGAGAATTAAAGATGCCAAAGTGGGTGCAAAAATTGATAAAATGATAATTAAACTAATAAAAAAAAGGCTTGTGATTCCAAGAGTAGCCTCAAGTCTTCTATAGCTAGGTTGTTTTCGGTCTTCAAAAACGCTGTTGGTCATAGTTGTAAATTAGTTGAACAAGTTGATTTAGTCAAAAATTCCTGGTAACTCTAGTAGATTGCCTTTGCGGTTGGGGAATTGTTCTATGATATTTAGTCTAATCCTTTGGTAATTAGTTTCGTTTTCGGTAGTTTCATCTTCTCTAAGTTCTTGGATAGCGTTGGTTCTGACACCATCTAATGGGCTTATTCCTGTAGTATTTACCTCGTTGAGTTCGTCGATGTAATCAATAATTGAACCAAGCTCTTTGGAGTATTTTTCTAAAAATTCATCACTAGGATTATCATCTAATCTTGCATTGTAGGCTGTTTTCTTGACGATTTCTTGATCCAGAACTTTAGACATATATCAACTTTTTGATACACAAATTAAAAAATGTCAATGGTTGACAAGAAATTTCTATATTGTTATCTTTTTGGTATAATATTTTTTCAATGGCACTTGGTAAATCTTTAGATAGTATTTTGGGGGATTATTTTGGGGATGAGGTTGTAACTTTGGATAAGAAAGAACAAACTCAAGTTGCAACTAAGGTTCTTCAGCGTAATCAAGAAATAGTAAGCCCTTCTGCGAACTCTCAACATAATATAAAATCAATTCCAGTTGAGTTGATTGAGGCCAGCCCTTTTCAAACACGTCGAGATTTTGACGAATTGAAGATTGATAGCCTCGCTCGTAGTATTAAAAAATCTGGATTGATTCACCCAATTGTTGTTCTTCATAAAGTCGATGGAGGGTATATGCTAATTGCTGGAGAACGAAGGTTGAGAGCCTTTCGGTCTTTGAATAAGCCTGAAATACTAGCTATAGTTAAGGAAGAAAGTAGTCTCAACGAGACTCAACATTCTTTGTTAACAGCGATGGAAAATCTTCAAAGAGAAGATCTTAACCCGCTGGAGTTAGCTGAGACTTATGTTATTTTGATGCAGACTCAGAATCTGGATGAGGATGGCTTGGCTCAGATGTTGGAGCATTCTACTCAGTATGTTCGTAATTATTTGAGGCTTTTGCAATTGTCACAACCAGTCAAAGATGCCTTGTGTTGTCGCAAGATTGGAGAAGGTCAGGCAAGGCATTTGGTTGGACTATCTGAGGACAAGCAAAAAGAAATGTTGGATCTAATTATCCAAAAAGACTTGACTGTTAGAGAAATTGCTGAGGTGCTCAAAAATTCTAAGAACAAGTTAAAAAAGGATAACAAATTCATCCCCAACTATCACAAAGTCAGTAATATTTACTACAAAAAAGCTCAGGCTTTGGCAGATAATTTTATTGGATCCAAACTAAAAGTAAGTGGAGACGACACCAAAGGCAAAATTGTCATTACTTGGGGGTAAAACGACACTGATGTGTCGTTTTACGGGAAATTTAGAAAAATTTGTAATTTTTCGTGAAGAATTTCCTTGGGAAGACACTTGACGTGTCGTTTTACGATGAATTTAGAAGTATAATGATATCGCTATATCGTTATACGGAAATTTTAGAAGAATCTATGATTCATCGTTAAGAAACTTCTTTGTAATTTTTTGTGAGGATTCCAATCATTGACTATTGACTATATTTGTGCTATAGTTGAAAGGTAATTATTGAGGAGTTTTGTAATGAAAATCAACGAAGTGATTATTATTGCTCAGGCAACAAGACCTTTACCAGTAAAAAATGACTTGCCTCTTTGGTATGTCACATCTTTGGTGATTCCATTGATTATCTCAATTGCTGGATCTGTACTAACTCTTATGGGTGGATATTTTCTTGGTAGAAAGCTTGGACTTTTCAATGCCAAGTTGACAAAAGAGAACCAAGAAAGTACTGCTAAAGACGTTAGAATTAAAGAATTGGAGGAAAAAGTGGAAACTTTGAGTGTTATAACTGCAGTTCAAGGGTCCGAAGCAAGGATCAAATCTCATATTGATAGTGTCAAAACCGATCTTGAAACTAAGATTGAGAGCGTCAAAACCGATCTATCAAATGTTAATGATAACCTTGAGAGGAAAATCGATGAGACAGTCAATGGAGCTACTATAAGTATTCGAAAAGTTTTAGATAATCATGAATCGAGAATAGTACAATTAGAAGCTTCAACATCTAATTAACCCCTTATCAGCACTATTTATATGGTGCTGATTTTTTTAGAATCTATTCAAGATAGTAGGTGAGAATTCACCATTTTTACTGGTATCAAAAACCACTTGAATATTTTCTGGATTGGCTTCTTCAATGAGAATTATGTTCACTGTTGGTGGGAATCCTCCTTTGATTGTAGTTGGGACGATTATATAACCATCTTTGGCATACACCTCGGTGAATATTCCTAGATTGTTGCGAAGATCAAGATTAGTTATTTCTTGTCCGTCTTTGGTGATTGTATATTTGCTTTGGTTCTCGTCAAGAACTTTGGCTTGATAGGGTGAGTCGTGAGTAAAATTTTCAAAATACACTTGGCTAAGAACAAACTCATCGTTCTTGGTAAGGTTGTACTGAGTGTCAGTTTCGGGGCTTTGGGTGTTGAATCTGACTATATCATCAAATATAGAAATGCTTCGATATTCTATCTCTGGTTTTTTGATATCGACTTTTCGATCAATTGCAAATTTGGAACCCAGATCAATCTCTCTTTGGAGGATGAAATCTGTTTCAAGAGTGTAATTATACTCAAAAACAAGACCTTCATTGATAGACAAATTGGATACTGCAGTTTTTGGAATGTAGTAATAACTGAGCAAATTATTATGTTGGTTATATGAAAGATCAGAAATGATTATATGTTCTTGTGGAATTTTATCAGAAAGTTGGAACTCTTTTTGTTGGGTAATATCATAGATTGCTATCAATCTTTCTGGATTGGTTTCGTCTGATACCTTCACCATACTTACAATAAATTCGTTTCCGGAGAAGGGATCTTTGGTAAGGATTTTTTTCTTGCTTGGAAAATCATTAAAAATATTGGTTGAGGCAACTTTTTTGGAACTCCAATCACCCAGTGTGTTAGCTGAGTTAGAGACAAGAAGTCGATCAAATCGAGCAAAACTTGGGTTGTTTACTATTGAATAATCAACTACCTCTCCATTCCTTTTGGCAGAAAAATCATTGTTGGTAAGATAATTACTTCCTACTTTCTGACCATTTTTGGCTCGTGAAATGATCTCAATACCGGCTTCACTAAGATTTTGAGCTGGAATCCCATCTAGCTCGATTGGTTGTTCTTCTGGAGTTGTTGGATTTTGTAGTTCCATTGGGCTATTAGGAGGTGTTGTCTTGGCGTTTGGGCTTTTGATTACAATAGGCTCTGACTCAACATTGTCAATGATCAAATACCCCAAGGTAGCCGATATTACTACCAAAAGGGCAATTACTGTAATTAGATACTTGTCAATGTTGGGTTTTTTCTGGTTGTTTTTTATATTGGTAGGTATGTTATAACTAATTATACCTTACGAACTAAAAGTTGACAATTTTTTGACATCATTTCGTAAGTTGCTTATAATTAAATAGTAAATCAAACAAAAACAAATATCATACTTTTATTCAATATGTATTTATCCAAATTTCTCAAGACAGGGTTAGTGAGTTTTTTAAGTATTTTGCTTTGCTTGCAGCTTTTTGGTACTAACGTACTTTCTTTTGCCCAAGAAACTTTGCCTGTAGATGATGAGACGGTGTTTGTGGGTGAAGATGATTCAATAGATACTGAAATTGATATACCTAAGGAGGTTATTGATGAGAGTAATAATGAAGCTGATATTGATGAATCTGTAGAGCTTCAAAAAGCGGTGGAAAGTTTGGATTTTGAATCTGATGCCGTAGAAAAAGATAGTTTATTGGTAAAAGTAAAAGAAGGTGGTAAAGAAGGTCGCAAAGAAAATGTTGAAAACACTCTTGATGAAATTGTTTCTAATGGGGAAAAGGGATTTTTTGAAGATTTGCTTGGTGGGTTTAGATTTGGATTTGGCGGGAGAAATGATGAAGAAGTCACCTCCGAAGATGAGGTTGTGGTGGTATCAGAAAACGATGACACTGTAGTTTTTGATTTGGGTGAAAATGTCGATCTGGAAGAAACAATTAAAGAACTTAGTCAAGACGAAGATGTTGAGATTGTTCAACCAATTTATAATTATAAGCATTTTTATACGCCTAACGATCAGCATTTTGGTTCTCAACAATGGGGGTACAAAGATCAAGCTTCTGGAATTAGTGCAGAGAGTGGTTGGGATGTTCTCGGAGCATTTGAAGGTGTGACTTGTGGTGAGACTACACCTGGAAGGAAATGTGGCGGTGATCCTAGTGTCAAGATTGCTGTAATTGATTCTGGGGTGAATACTTCAGCTAGTGATTTAGTGGGGGCAAATTTTGATAATGCTAACTCAATGATGTTTTATCATCAAGGAAATAACACTTGTCCTGCTGGTGAATACTACCAGAGTTTTAATATTGGTGGGCAGTTCATTAATTTTTGTAGGAAGATTGGATCTCAATTCGATGAGCAAGGGCATGGTACCAAAGTAACTAGCACAATTGCCATGCAAGATAATAGCATTGGTGGGCTTGGGGTTGCTTACAATACAACGATTTTGCCTATTGCAGTTCATGGGCAAGCTTTTAATACATTTTTTATTGCGGAGTCGATTAGATATGCTGCTGAAAAAGGGGCTAAAGTGATTAATATGAGTCTTGGAACTCCTTTTTATGATAGCTATTTGGAAGATGCGATTAATGAGGTTGCCGCTCAAGGTGTAATTATGGTCGCAGCTAGTGGAAACTGTGCTGTCTGGACAGGTAATTGTGATTGGGATGGTAACGGAGTTCAAACACCAGGATATTTTGCCGAAGCTAACAATGCGGTGATGTACCCTGCTGGTTTTGGTAATGTAATTGCTGTTGGTGCTAGTGATTATGGTGCAAGTACAGGCGGGGTAATCAGAAGTAGCTACAGTAACTTTGGAAACCACATTGACGTAGTGGCTCCAGTAGGAGATGGTTCTCCAAGTCCAAGTGGTGTTTTGATTCAGTGTGGAGTACCAGGAGGAGTGTGTGCCAATAACAACAGCTTTGTGGTAGGGCAAGGAACCAGCTACGCCAGCCCCCAAGTAGCCGGAGTTGTTGGATTGATGCTTAGCGTGGATAGTAATTTGGATACAGCATCAGTTAGGTCAATATTTTCTCAAACGTCTAAAGATGTAGGGGTTAGTGGAAAGGATACACAATTTGGAAATGGATTAATTAATTTAGATGAAGTAATGTCTTTATTATCAGCACCGAAAGTTACTTTTGAAAATCCACCATCAAAAAATAATTGGTTACAAAATGGTGTGTTGAATGCATTTGAGGTCAGTATTGAAAAAGCTCAAAATATTGATCTAGATAGGGTTGAGTTTCTTATTGATGATAGTATTGTATCTTCTGATAATACATTACCATTACAAGAAAATTTTGATTATGCTTTTAACGAATTAGGCAATTATATAGCATCTGTTAGAGTATTTGATACTTTAGGTAATTCTTCTTCTGAAGAAGTAAATTTATATATAGAACCTAATTGGGAAGGTCGGAGCTATGTGGGTGTTGCAGCTGATTATGTCAACATGATAGAATTTAACAACAGAATATTTCAAACCGTTCGTGGTACTGACAATGGTATCTATACTAGATCATCTGCAGATGGGACTTCATGGAATAGTTGGGTGAGGAGTGGAATTACTTCAACTAACCCATACATATTGATTTTAAACAATTCATTAATTCAAACAGTAGTAGGTACTGATAATGTAATTTATACCAGAACTTCAAATGATATAGTTAATTGGACCCCATGGCGATCTTTTGATTTTAGTAAGAAGTATATTTCATCAATTATTTTTGATGGTAAGGTTATTCAGACTAATATTGATTTTAATAATAGGATTAGTCTTAGAATGTCTCAATAGATATAATGAGAGCTGGACGAAATAGAAAAAGAGTTAAATAGTTTGGTAGATGCAACAAAATAATGTTAAATATACTATAATTGTCCCGGTTTTTAAGTCTGAGTCATTTCTTGAGGAGTGTTTACAATCTATAAAATCCCAAACATACTCAAATTTTGAATGCTTTGTGATCAATGATGGAAGCCTAGGTGTTGTTGATGAAGATTATATGTCTTTTCAGACACAAGACTATAGCAGACAAATTGATTTAAGTAAAACTAATCGCAATGGTCAGGCAAAGATGGTTTTTGACGGGGTTGTTGGCAATGATAATAGGTTTGTTTACTTAAAAAAGAATAATGGTGGTTCTTCAAGTGCAAGAAACTATGGAATAAAAAGAGCTAAGGGAAAGTGGATATTATGTATTGACTCGGATGATTTTGTTGAGAAAGATTATTTAGCAGTAATTAATTCTAGGATTAAAGATTCCTCGTCTAGGTTACTGTTGACATTTAACATATATAAATATTTTAATACTGGTCAAAAATTGAAAGTTCATGACTCCAATACACTTACATTGGCAAGTATTATTTACAAGCACCCTCTTGTTTCAGTTAACTATGCAATTAATAGAAGTCTTGTTGAAAAATATTCTTTAAGTTATGATGAGGATTTAGGGAGAGGTGGTAATAAGATAGAAGGTAAGGAAGATGTTACCTTTTCATTTTTTTACGTTTATGCATTGTGTTGTGAATTTGGGTATGGAAAGTTTTTTTATGAGAGGGTTGGAGATGAAATCTATAATTATAGAGCAGTCAATCATCAAATGAAATCTGATCATGATTTTGAAAATCTGGAAAATTTTGTAAATTATATGAAAAATATTGCTTTACAAAATAAATATTTAAGGGTAAGGTTAGTTGGTTATTTGTATCCAGAATGGTATTCATTATGGGGTAGTGAAGATTTTTTATCCAAGGTTTTGAAGAATGTTCTAACTGTGATAATTAAACTACTTTCTAATGATTCGAGTCTTTATAAATTTAAAATTGGATTTTGATGTTAGGAAAATATTCTTTTGATGTATTATCAAGTATCTCTCGAAAACTCAGTTTTTTGCCTAGAGGCAAGGTAGGGGGTTTTTTAAATTATTTAACAAACCAAGTTAATCAAGATCCGATAAAATCCTTTGTGGCTAATAATGGATTGATATATATCTCTGATTTGAGAAGTTATACTGAGAATTATGTACCCTGGACAGGCGAATATGAAGGGAAGATAATTGATAGTTTATTAAACATTGTACCAAAGAATATGAATGTTGTTGATATTGGTGGGAATGTTGGCTATTGGACGATTAATCTTGCTAATCATATTGATGAGGGTTCAAAAGTATTTGTGTTTGAACCAGTACTAAATAACTTTCAGAGGATAAAGGAAATGGTAAAATTGAATAATCTTAACAAACAAACTAAGCTATTAAATTATGGATTGGGGGATAAGTTGGAAAATGTTGATTTTGAGATAGGTGATTATGATAAAAGAAATAAAGCCACTACTTTCAATGCCACCTTGAAACAAAATAAGAAAGGAGGTGTAAAGGTTGTTAGCTTAGATAGTATTTATAAAAAGATAAAACTTAATAGTGTTGGTTTTATAAAAATTGATATTGAGGGTTATGAAGTGAAATTCTTGAAAGGGGCTGTTAATTTTTTTAAAGATAATAGACCAATTGTTTATGGAGAATTTACAAAATCGACTATACTAAAAAATGGCGATGATTTTGGATATATTTTTAGATTTTTTAAAGACTACACTTTTTATAAAGAAGGTAAAAAAGGTACTTTTTCGCACTTGGATAAGAAAGATTTTGAAAGGGATATTCTGATAGTTCCAAATGAGAAGATTAATTATGTCAGATCATTGATCGAAATTCCTTAATACCAGCCAGCAATTATTTTTGCTGAGAGTGTTAGTGGTTTTCTAATTAATTTGTTGAATATTGATTTGTTTGGATTTATATTAAACCTCAGAATTCCTAATTTGCATAAAATTTTTTGACGTAGATTTAGATCAAATGTTTCTAGAATGTAGTTGAACATTTTTATCATATCTGTTGATTCAACAATTCTTCCTTTCTTCAAGTCTCTGGTGGTTATTGAACCAGAATGTTTTCTGTGGTAATGAGTATTGGTTTTTATTTCTACAAATTCTAACTTATTACCTTGTGATTGCAAAGTAAAACCAATTGTATTGATTATCTCAACATCTTCCATTGATTCGGTTATATTTGAAAACCTCGCAATATTAAATAGTTCTAACGGTGTACAACCGAATGAAGTACCTACCTGATTGAATACCATCTGGGTGTTGAGGTTAACATTCTTACTTCTTTGCTGGACAGCTTTGGATTTTTGAAAACAAATTTTATTATCTTTTACTATAAATGGAGGAGTATTGCAATCGTAGAAGAAAACAAAAGGTTTCGTTTTGTATTTGGTTATTTGACCAAAGTAATTCTGTAGGTGGTTTGGGTTATACAGATCATCACAATCTAAGAAGACTACATATTTTCCTTTTGCATTATCCAGCCCAAGATTCCGAGCGCTGCCTTGACCACCGTTCTCTTTATCAAAAAATCTAAATCTACCATCTTTGCCAACTAATTTATCAAAATATATTTACATTGATTGACCCTTTTTATTTTTTTAGATGGGGTTATTGTGTTATTGAAATTACTATCTGGATTGTTAGTGAATAATTCTATATCAACACCAGGGCTTCCGTCATTGACAAGGATACATTCATAGTCTGTGAAAGTTTGATTGAGAACAGAATCTAGGGCCTCTTCCAAAAAAGCCTCAGTCTTATAATTGGGCATTATTATGGTAAAGAAGGGGCTTGCGTTTTTCTTGTTCATATTATTTCATTTTTTTAGCTCCAGATATCGCTATTGAGAAAAGTGTTAGGAATTTCCCAAATATACCATATATTGTTCTTGATATTACGGATTTTGACAATAGTTTTTTTCTATAAGTCTTGAATCTAAGAATGAAAAGCTGCCCAAGTATGTAATACGATAATCCAACTTTTTTGAGTTGTGGTAATATTGAATTCATATGTTCAGTGGTGTCATTGAACAATTCGATTTCCCAGTTCTCATGTTTGCTCATTTGATTAGGGAATTGACGATAGAAATAGTAACTATCTGAAATAAAGTTAAAATTGAGTTGTCCAAATTCATTATCATAAGCTAGCAAACAATCCAATGCAAATGCGGTATCTTCACCTTTTTTGCCAACTCTATTAGTTATTTGGTGTTTTTGGATAATGTCTAATCTCCAGAAATAGCTGACTGGAGTAACAGTCCAAGTTGGAAAAGTTAGAATGGTTTTGAGGCTGTTTTTAGTTGGGAGGAATTTTTGACTGGATGCAAAAGAGTTAACTTTTTTTCCTTCAAGTATTTTTACATTGCCATAAAAAATATTGTTATGGTTGTTTTTGATAATAAAACTATATGCATTATGAAGATAGCTTTTGTTAAGATAATCATCACTATCAAGAATAACTAACCTTTGACCGCTGGCTTTGGCAATCCCAAAATTCTTAGTAGCACTTAGCCCTTCGTTCTTTTTTTGGTATAACTTGAATCTTTTATCTTTTTTAGTAACGGAATCAAAGATCTTTTTAACCTGTTTTGATGAATCAATTTTGTATAAGGGAGATTTTTTGCTGGAAATTGGTATGCCAGGACTACCGTCATTGATCACAATGCACTCGTAGTCAGAAAAAGTTTGATTTTTTACAGATTCTAAGCATTCTTCAAGAAATTCTTCTGTCTTGTATATTGGGATTATTATTGAAAAAAAAGGTTTCTTATCTTTTGTCATATGAATTATGATTGTTGGTTTGCGCTATTAAGTCAACAAAAAAAGATCGTAAGCAATGCCTACGATCGAATAGTTATTTAGTGATTGAAGTTATTTGTGACTCCAACCATTGGTGTTGCTGAATTGAGTTGTTCCAGCATATGTACCATTATCGTTGAAGAACCAATGAACAGTTTCACCTGCTGGGTTTTTCCAAACTAAGTTTTCTTTGGGGTCTGTGTTTCTGAATTTACCAACACCAATAGGATCCCAACCTACTGTATTAGGTAGAGAAACATGATTTTGGAATTGACCATTCCCATTAGGGTTGAATTTCCAGAGATGAGTACCAGTTCCGCTCCTCCAGATAAGATTATCTAGAAGTTCAGATGTGAACCGTCCAAGTCCAACAAATTCCCAATTGCTTGGGTTTTGGTTGATCCAATTTGTTCCAACTAGTTGGCCATTAGAGTTTATAATCCAAAAGGCTAATTGGTTGTCAGAATTTCTTCGCCAAAGTTGATGAGAGTCAAGATTGTATTGAAAAGAGCCGGATCCTAAATATGCCCAATCGTTCATATTTGGAAGTGTAATTGAGTCGTGATAGTTATGACTATCGTTGAATCTCCATAGAACCACATCTCCGCTCGTTGTACTTTTCCATAATAAACCATCTAATACGTGTTGCCCAACTTTTATTCCCTTTACAGGGCCTAATAGTTGCCAACCAAATGTAAATGGAAGACTTACTTCACTATGAAATGTTCCATTGGGATTATTTACCCAATATTTGGTTGCTCCAGTAGTTGGGTTTTGTAAGATAATGTTCTTGTTAGATCCCCAGTTGGGGCGTGTTAGTTGTGCATAACCTATGATTTTAAATCCAGCAGGAATTGTGTTATTCACAACTGGATTGTTAATATTGGTTCCAGTTTCATCATCAATCATCCATGTAACAAGATTATTACCTTGTCGCCATGCGATGTTTGATCTACTATCAACATCTAGATCACCAAAATCAAACTTAACTTGACTAGAGGAATTCCCATCGTTTTGTGAAACAACCCATTGACCTTCGGATTGTTGTTCATTGATTTCAGCGAAATCAACCACTATACTTGATGAATAATTTGGTTGATTTGAGTTACCATTGGCAGGATTTCTTTCAAAATGCAAATGTTGTCCAGTTGAGTTGCCTGTATTACCGATTACTCCAAGTTTTTGTGCTTTGCTAACTTGCTGTCCAATAGCAGGCGCGGTGATGCTATTATTCGCAAGATGAGCGTAGGTATCAACACTACCTAGATTATTCTTAATCATTACAAAACAGCCATATCCAGTTATTGTATAACAACCTTTGTTTAGCACTGTTCCTGACCTAACGGTAATAATGTCAATGTTTTCGTTGGTTGCGAAGTCTATTGCTCTTCTGGACCCACATCCATGGTCTGTACAATCAACATTAGGATTGTTAGCAGAATAGTATCCTCTACTGATTCTTGCTTGTTTGCCAATAGTGAATGGTAGGTTATCTACTTCAGCCTTAGCTTCTGCTTGTGCTATGAAAATTGCTGCAATACCTCCAACTAGAAGGCCGGTTACTTTTTTGATGGAAAACTTTTGGGTTTTCATGGTTGATTTTCCTCTAATAAGTGTAGTTTACATAACCAAAAAGGATGGCTCAATTGCTGGTTGCAACTAAGTCGTATTTGCTTCAGTATTATATTTCTGAAACTGATTTCCTCTTGGTTAACTGTTTGCTACCTTATCATACTTTTTTGGGTTTGTCAACTACCAACTTATCTGCATATTTATCGAACACAAATAACTTTAGCCAAATCAAGTTTGCCTTAACTTATTTATAGTTTGTTGATAAATTCTATGCAGATAGTATGGGTGCTCATTCGCCGCTTGGCTTTTTGTCAAATACCTTTCTCATTTGGTAGACCTTTGTCAAAAAATCTATTGTATATGTGATCACTGTTGCCCAGGCCGCTCCATAGGCACCGTACATTGGAATGAGTATGCTATATAACCCCAAAGCTGCAATCATTACGACTATTTGACCATAGAATGTTAGCTTCTCGCCATCTTTGAAGACTACTAGATTCCCGAAAAAGAATAGGGCGCTAATTGGGATTAATGCTAGAGCTAAGATTGGTAAAATAGAAAAACTAAGAGGGTATTTGTTTGTTGGGTCAATTATTTTAAGAACTGGACTACCAAGTAACCATATACCAATAGTACTAACAAAACCAATAAATATACTAAATATTAACCACTCGGTAACAATTATTTTGTTTTGACCAAACTTTTTGGAGTTGGTGAGTTGATGGACAAACTTTTGAATTCTTTTTCCAACTGGAGTTACAAGACCATTATCTAACCTTTGTTTGGCTAAACTTGATATGCTTGGGGCTGTTAGACCTGGGACTACAACAGCTATTTCAAACAATTTGTATGCGTTAGAATAGCCATTTATTGTTGTATCAGAGTAACCAAAATATTTGAGGAAGAGTTTGTCAGTTGTTGAATATACACCTAAAACTAAAAAAGCAAAAGATATGTAGAATATTGATTGGTAGTTTTTTTTGAGTAAAGTAAAGTCAACTTTACCAATTGGGGTTAACTTTCTATGTATATAGCTATCAGCTAATAAACCAAGAATATAACTTGTGCCTGCAGCAAAGACAAAATACCAAAGTGGATCAAAGTCATCACCAATAGTCGGATACAAAAAAAGCAAAAGAACTAGAATTAACTTGCCACCAAAATCAGTAAGAGCGAACTTCCATGGGTATCCTTTGGCATCAGCAATTGATCTGTAATTAATGTCTACAGTTAAGATGAACTGTATGGTGAAAATTCCTAATATCAAAACTAAATTGTTGGTTTGTGAAAGCGAATAGGTGAGCAAGATAATTATTATTCCCACTAAATAACTTATCAGTCGAAGTGCTGAATATGTTGTCCAAAAATTAGCAATTTCTTCTTTTTTGTGTGGATTAGTATAAAATTTTTGAATAAAAACTGGAATCCCAAAGCTAGTAAAAGCTAAAATTATTGCAGAGTAAGCTAAGACAAGATTGTATTGTTCATATTGGAGGGAGGTTAGGTTATCCACTATCCATCTCGTTGTATAAAAGCCGAGCCCTATAGAGAGGAATTTGATAATAACATTGGCTATCAGTCCAGCACCAAATTTTTTTACGTTCATGTTGGTATTAACCGTACCAATTAATTGCTATTGAGTCAACTTTGGTATTGTCACGTGTTGTTTGTATCAAAAGTGTTTAAAAATATTTTTATATTTTTGTATTGATTCTGTAAAGTATTTCGTCGCTTTGAAGTTTGTTGGCTCTTTGTAGTCTGGCAAATAGACCTAGGAAGTATAGTTGTAGTGAGAGGATGTAGGTCATTATTGAGGCCATTAGTAAGGTTAGGTGGGAACTGGATGTTGTTGTGTAATTGAGTAGGTAGATTCTGAAAGCTGTAAGGGTTATGCCGATTATGAAGAATATTGTGCCAAGAGTTAGGAAAGTTTGCAAGGGTCTGTAGATGAGGATGTTATCTAAGATTATTGTAGCAGATTTGAAGACGTATTTGGTCTTGGATTTGAAAAGTCTTGAGGGGCGAAGGAACTGGTTGACTCTGACATCAACAACATCTACTGTAAGTCCTTTCATGGTCGCTTGGATAAGTCCTTCTAGAGGTGAAGAATATTGGGCTAGTAGGAAATATTTTTGCATGGCTTCACGTGAGATAGCCCTGAAGCCGCTGGCAGCGTCATTAAGTTCAAGATCAGTGATAGCTCCTACTACTTTGGCTCCTGCGAGCTGTAAGTATTTTTTGATAGTAGAGAATTCATCGATATCCATAATTGGTCTTTGACCATATACATAATCAGCTTTTTGTTCGACAATTGGCTTAACTAGTTTGGCAATATCTCGGGCCTCATACTGATTGTCAGCATCAGTATTCACAAGAATATCTGCGCCCTCTTGAATAGCCTTGAGTACTCCGGTGTTGACAGCAGCGGGCAGGCCACGGTTACCGTTGTGGCGAACTATATGATTAACACCGAGTTTGGCCGCAATTTCACTAGTTCGATCTGTACTGCCATCATCTACAATGAGGGTTTCGATAATATCGATTCCGGGTATTGATTTGGGAAGATCTTGGTAACTAATTGGAAGACTGTCTTGTTCGTTGAAGCAGTTGATTTGAATAATCAGTTTTAGTTTTTTTAAGCTATTTTTTTTGATACACATAGACTATGCTTACTTATGATACTTTCTATCCTATCCAATAGTGTAAGCTAAAAAGGATTATAAAGATAGCGAAAAAGTAACTTGAAATAATTAAGATTAAAGGGCTAAATTTTTTTGGGATAAATCTATTTATGAGTATTGGTAACCCTAGGTAATATATTGGAGTTGAAATTATGTATCTATTATAACTCCCCAATCCTTTTGTGATAGGTACGATGAGTAAGAATAATGAAAAGATTATGCTAACAAGAATTGTAGGGTTAATCTCAATTTTGTTATCAATATTGTATTTTTTATAAATTACTATGGAGAATAGGAAAAATACTGTAAGAATTATTAATAAAGCAAAAAGTGGATATGTTGCACCAAAAACACAATCCCTATAGTTATCACAAGTTGAATATATTTCTTGAGGGTTGGTGAATTGTTTTATAGATTCATAGATTGTATTAAAAATATTTAAATTAGTTTCTCTTCTCCAGTACTTCTGAACTTCGAAACTAACAAATAGGTTTTTTGTTGTTAAATATCCTATACTAAAGACAGCGAATAATCCAAGTATACTTGAAGCTGCAACCGCAAATCCTGAGAGTAAATCATTATTATACAAATGATTATGGTCAGCGTTTTTTTTCTTAATAACTGTAAACACAATTTCAGCAAGTAGAATGCTAATCCCAAGGAAAACGCCAAGATTTCTAGTTGTGCTTAAAGCAAATGAGCTTATCAGTAACAACATGAGGTGTAAATACCTACTTCTATTAGAAATATGTTTAAATCTTTGATATGAAAATAAACTTATTAAAGAGATAATTACAAACAAGCTTTCAGTGTATACAAAAACATAAAATACACTAAAAGGGCATATTAATGTGGTTATTATTAAATTAAAGTTATTGGCGCCTGGTCTTAAAACTTTAAAAGCTTTTTTTAGAAAAAAAGCTAATGTTAGATATAAAATCCATGAGAGAATTATGCTTATAGTATTAGTACTAAAGAATGGTAATATAAATGTCAATCCTCTAATTAGTATAGGGAGTAGAGGGAAGAATGCATAATGAGATGATCTAGTGGGACTATACCAGTTTTCAGCAATTTCTAAGTAATGTTTACTATCCCATGTTATTGAAATGTTTCTAATATATGATGCGATATCTGCTATTGGTTCTGTTCTCCACCTTCCTTCATAACCACCATTTGGCGGTAGATAAGCTGATGAAACAAATATAATAATTAATACTAATGATTGTATAAGTAAACTGAGTATGATTATGTCAGCATTCAAAAAAATAACATTTTTTATTTTTTTGAATGTTTCGTTATTTGGTTTTAAGAATTGCATTGTAAAATTAATGAGTATTAGATTTTATAATTTCTACCATAATAAGCTAAGCGAGTCAACTTATTGGAATCTAGAATTTTCCATGATTTGTCTGATTTCTTTTATTTCATAATTAGACTCAATGCTTTCACTGTCTATATTAGTTAAGATTCTGAACAAAAAACGTATTTTACCATCTTTGTCTTCATAACCAGGGTCAAAATCTTTAATTGTGTTTCCATTGATTGTTGAGTTTATTATATCATTAGTTATAGGACAGTACTCATCGAATGTATAATTGCTTCTTCGGTCAGGGAGATGATAATTGTATTATCTTTGGAATCTTGTACAAAATTCTGGAGGACTAACCAGCCAAGAACTAGAACCACTATTGATAAAAATATTACAATGGTTGTTAAGAATTTGGAGAAATTAGTGTGGGTGTGTTTGGTTGGATTTGGTTTTTTTGGCATATTATTGTAATTGGAATAATTCTAAAAGTCGCTCGGCTACTTGATCTGGAGTACCAAAATTACTAGCAGAATCTTTGGATAACTTGATATAGTTATCTCCCTGTCTTGCTAATATAAATACTTTACTAAAGTTAACAGAATCGTATATCATTATTGCACTGTCTGTTCCTTCATATTCTACTAACTTGAAATCAAAATCGGTTTCTTTTAGAGGTATATTCCCAACCCCTGTAGCTGCGCATTGCACTGAAGCATAATCAAAAATACTTTGAACACTAATATTGTCAATAACACTATCGTTGAAATTAGAATCGAAAATATCCAAAATTTCGTTAGTTGATTTTGAGTATCTTTCTATGAAATTTAAGTTTCTGTTTGATATTTCCATGAGCCAGTTATCTTGAAAGGTTTCATCACCTTCATTGAGTCTGTATGTTGTGTGTCCAATAAGACAATTAGGTAGAGGGCTATTTTTAGTAATATTTTCAGTAATTATTTCTTTTTTGAATTGAGAAAATTTTAGTGGCCTGATTTTAATAACTCCAGTTTGCTCTTCTTCTTGCGAGCCTTCAACCTCTTCCATAGAGATCTCAGAAGATAAGCTTGGTTCGGCTGGGATGTTTTCAATTAAGGCTGTTTCTTCTAATTCTTCTACAGGTTGGGATTTTTCTTGACTCTCATACATCTGCTCCCATAAGACTGAGAAAAGAGCTAGCACAACAACTGATAGGAAAATAATTACAGTGATTAAGAACTTGGAAAAGTTTGTGTGGGTGTGTTTGGTTGGATTGGTGCTTTTTGTTGGCATATTATTGTAATTTGAATGTTTCGATTAGTGATTGCGCTTGGTCTGTAATTATTTGCTTGTAACCAGAGTCTCGGCTTAGTTTTTGATTGACACATATAGTGTTTCTAGGATCCATTCCTTCAAAGCTAACACCTTCTTCATTACATTCATTCGAGTATTTTACTCTCAAATTGATAATGTCTTCATTTCTGATTTTTTCTAAGTATATATAATTATCAGATTTTTTGGCAAAAACACCTCTTTCAAATATAAAAGCAGAGTCCGCACCTGGATAGTTGATACTGAAAGGAATTAAACTAAATTCACCAAAACCATAAAATTCACAAGGAAAAGAGGTGGATCCTAAGATTTTAAATTCTGTAAAATATTGCTCATTAACTTGATTTGATATTTCAGCGATTGGTTTGTCAGTATTAATTTTATCAGCTGTAAGAACTTCGATATTGTTGTTGATGAATTTATCTATGGAGTTGAATCTTTGAAGTGTTTTCTCTTCATCGAATAAGTTTCTGTTAGATATATACATCACTTCATCAAATTCTTGTTTTCCCTCAATTCTTTTGATATACTGAATGCCATTACCTCCACAAAATTGTGTGTTTGATTTATCAAAACGATTTTTATTAGTAGGTGCTAAAGTTATCTCTCCAGTCCATTCTTCTCCCGTTGATTGGGAGATTTCCTCCGAGTTAATATTAGTAGATAACTCAGGCAAACTTGGATCTTCTATCTCAATGTTAGATTCAACCATCATTGGTTCTTCTTTTGGAATCATGTCTTCCACCTCGTACATCTGCTCCCATAATACTGAGAATAGAGCTAGCACAACAACTGACAGGAAGATAATTACAGTGATTAAGAATTTGGAGAAATTTGTATGGGTGTGTTTGGTTGGAGTTGGTTTTTTTGGCATAATTCTATTCTTTATCTTAATTTTAGTTGTTGTATTTCATCAATGAAGATTTTTCTTTTTTTTGACTAGAGTCACCGTTCTCGTACATTTGCTCCCATAGAATTGAGAACAAAGCTAAGACCACTATTCCCAAAAAAATTACTACAGTGATTAGGAACTTAGAGAAATTTTCGTGTTGATGGTCTAGATTCTCTTTTTTGGTTTGAGTGGTTTTTTGAGTAGTTGGTTTGGGCTTGGAAACTGATTTGGTGGTGGATTTGATTGCAGTTTTTTTAGGCATAAGCTAATCTTAGGAAGAAGATTTTTTTTGGTCAATATTTTTTGATTGTTGTATGATGTAAAAAGAAATTAAGGCTATAAAAATTGTAGCGACTGCTGTTTTGATTATATCATTGTAGTTTGGATTTACCAAATCAATAAATGTAATTTTGTTAATATTTGGTGGTAGGTTTAGTTTGTTAAAAACTGATTCCCAATATTGATTAGTGTTGATCCAAAGCGGGTAACCACTTTTTTGGACTTGGAAAAGAAGATAATAAAAAGCTATTGTGATCAAAGTTATAGTGGTAACAATGATTTTACCAATTTTTTTGGCCAAATTGCTAATATAGAGTAACTAATTGCTGGTATTAACAACGGTAAAAAGACTATAGTGTATCTTGCTGGAGGTCCCCATGTTCTCCATTTGAGAAACATACTTTGTCTAAAAAAGAAGATAATACTTGGTATAGCAACAATAAAAAAAGATTGAAAGTTTTTATTTTTCCAAATAATTAATCCTGCAAATAACAACACAAAGAGTGGAGCGTTTGCTAATAGACCAGATTCACCCCCAAAGAATAGACCAAAGAAATTTTGAACAATCCTGACTGGGTTATATGTATAAAATGAGCTGTACTCACTGCTATTTTGTGAAAGTAGATTATGAGCAGCTGCTGGAGAGAATTCTCCATACCAACGATACATAGTAAATGTAAATAATAACTGGAAAAAAGACCACAAACCAAATACCTTCAACAAAAATACGTAGCTACTTTTAGTTAAGAAAATAGTTTTTATTGATTTTATTTTGATTTGAAGTTTTTTGGAAAGTATATATATGCTAAAAAAGACTAGAATTAAAAATGTGTATTGGACTAATTTTATGTGTAAGAATGATGCCAAACCAAAAATTGAGGAAGATACAAATAATTTCCAATTACTTGGTTTTTTGAGATAAGAAAGTAGCGGAAGAGTTCCCCATAACATCAAATATCCTGAGATAAGATCTGTATAAACATATTGAGAATATGTAATAATTGGTAATTGAAGTATAAAAAGTGAAGAAATTAGCTTGGAGGAAGCTGAACTAAAACTGTGGTACTTTAAGTATAAAAGCAAAGCAAAAATACTGAGTATAGATATTGCCCAAACCACTAATCTTGCCCCTAAAATGTTTCTAGCAACATATCCAGGAGCAACAATTATAGGTAATAAGATATTATGATGACTGCGTAACTGACCAAATTTTGTCTTATATCCATGTGGATTTTCTTCATGACTATGATGTGAAAAATATTCTTTGTTTTCGTAGTCATTTTTTAGGTTAAAATCTTTATCTTGAATAAAACTATTTGACATTACTAGATAATGAAATTCATCGCCGTCACTCCAATATTTGTTCCATAAGGCAAAATATCCGCTGAGTAAAATCGAACAAATTAATATTGTAATGGAAAATTTTGACCAGAATTTTTTTGAAAATTTCATAATTTTTTCTTTTTACCTATAACAATAATATTTTTGCCAAACGGCAACCACTTGGGTTCGATTGCGCGCATCACAGGAACAACTCTTTTGTCATAAAAACCACTTTGACCCTGAGAGATTTTGTCAGATTTGAGTAATTTGAATTTGCCCCACCATAACAAGCTCCCAAAAATATCAAAATATCTAGCCTCGACAATATCAAAACCTACTTTTTTCAACTTATCAACTTTTTCTTCCAGAGAATACCTGCGATAATGTCCGGTTCTTTTGTCACGAGGTGAATACAGCCACATTCCAGCAGGCGAAAATGTCACAAGTGTTCCGTTTTTGGCTAACAAATTATATGCTTCTTTGATTTCAGTTTGATCATCTTCGATATGCTCTAGGACATTAATGTATATGAGGGAGTTGAGTTCAAGTTTTTTGAGCTTGGCAAAGTTGTCAGTGATTGTGCCTTTGAAAAGATTTTTGACTTTGAGTTTTTCTTGGCGAACTTTTTTTTGTAAAGTAGGGTACATTACCTTGGATGGTTCGAGAGAGTAAAGATTTCTTTGAGAGTATTTTTGTGATAGTTTTTCTGTTACCAAACCTACACCCGCTCCAACTTCAAGAATATTTTTGCCGATGTGTTTGTGAATAGAGTCAAGAATCCAATTATGATAATTCTGGGTAATAGAAGTTGCTTCAAGATAATTCCCATCTACCGCGTCATATCCAAAATCTCCAGCTTCGATTGCTTTTGTAGTCATTAGATATAGTAAAATCCAGCTTTTCAAAAATGTCAAAAATCCCTACTCTATTGCTGAGTAGGGTGAATCTTAGATAAGATCTAACAGGTATTGTCCGTAACCACTTTTCATTAAAGGTTTAGCTAGCTTGGTGAGCTCAGTTTCATCAATGTAACCCATTTCAAAAGCAGCTTCTTCAATACATCCTATTTTTTGACTATTTCTTTGTTCAATATTTTTGATAAAATTATAAGCAAAAAATAATGAGTCAATTGTGCCAGTGTCTAACCAAGTTGTATTTTTCTCCATCTCTATAACTTTGAGCTTTTTTTGATTAAGATAATAACTATTTATGTCAGTAATTTCATACTCACCTCTAGTAGATTTTTGAACATTTTTAGCAATTTTGACGACTTCATTGTCATAAAAATATAAGCCAGCTACTGCGGATTTGGACTTGGGCTTTGTAGGTTTTTCTTCAATAGAAATAGCTAACCCATTATTGTCGACTTCTACCACGCCATACCTTTGAGGATCTTTGACTTTGTAAGAAAATATTATTCCTCCATCAAGTTGGTGACATTTCTTGGTTAACTCATGAATACTACCTCCATAAAATATATTATCCCCTAGAATCAAACAAACAGAATCCAAACCAATAAAATCTTTTGTTAGGACAAAGGCTTGAGCTATTCCTTCAGGCTCTTTTTGTTCAATATATTCAAAGCTACATCCTAACTGAGACCCATCTTTGAGAAGATTTTTAAAAGCAGTTTTGTCATGAGGTGTCGTAATAATAGCAATTTCTCTAATACCACTCAAAATCAAAGTAGAAAGAGGGTAATAGATCATTGGCTTATCATAAATTGGCATCAATTGCTTGCAAACGGCTTGGGTTATTGGGTATAGCCTTGATCCAGTACCACCTGCTAGTATAATTCCTTTCATCTTTTCATCCAAATACAGAGCAAAACATGATTGTCATTTATTTATAATAATGTCAAAAAACATCCCTAAAATAAGGGTGGCTAAAATTGATTTAGAGTTCAGGGAAATAATCAATATTAGGATCAAACCTTGTTAGGTTCAAATCTTTTTGAGAAAGATTAAGTTTTTTGGCATCAAAATAGTGCCATTTGATCGCTAAGGTCGGATCATTATAAACGATTCCACTTTCTGTGGATGGATTATAAAGATTGTTGACTGCATATTGAACTATAGTGTTTGGTTCAAATGCTAAGAAACCATGAGCAAAACCTTCAGGTATGTAAAGAAGACCATAATTTGTGTCAGTTAGCTGGTACTTAAAACACTTACCAAAATTACTTGAGCTTTTCCTTAGGTCAACCGCTACATCTAAAATACTTCCTTGCAGAACTGTAACTAGTTTAGCTTGTGCAAAAAAAACTTTTTTTTGAAAATACAATCCTCGAAGTGTAAATTGTTTATTTACTGAAACATTTACTTGAAACATTTCAAAATCAAGATTACAAACCTTGTTAAAGTTATATATATATCTACGGTAGGTGAAAAACTCCCTCTATTATCTTTGTATACATCTCTTTCGAGCAAAATCAAATCGTTGGTTGATTGTATTATTTTCATTTGGGTTTCCTCAACAAATTCTCATAGAGGCTTATGTAAGATAATAGTGAAATATGTCAATAGACTTCTTGCACTAAACAAATTCCAACCAGTAGACTTATCTAGCAAATTCCTGAGATAACCCTAAATATTTTCTAATAGCTAAGGCTATCAAAAAATATTTAT
>JAAUSE010000006.1 GCA_012031925.1 Candidatus Altimarinota bacterium | reverse complement strand
TTGAAACATCTTGATGTAAAAGGTTGCATCAAAACAAATTTTGATGAATGATCAAAAATTAGTTGCTAGTTTTTACGGAAAGTGTATTGTTGTAAACGAAATGTCATTAACTAGAGCAAAGATTTTTATTGTGGGGCTTGTATTGAGAGAGCAGAAGCGATCAACTTAAGTGACGCATTTAATCGCTCCATGTTATCCTCTTGGTACACCCACGTACTCAATCCTGACGGGTGAGGTAAGATAACGACATCATAGTTTATATCTCCAAGCCCAAACGGTTCAGTCTGAAACAATGTACCAACCACGGATTTCAAATCCACGGGCTTCTGTGAATACAAGAGAGCTTGTGTTGCAATCTTTCCTATACCAACAATCACATGGGGATTTACAGCCTGTACAAGATTATACAATCGCTCTCTATTTTCAAGTATATCGTTCCAATTTGGTGCTCTATCTGCTTTACCATACTTTCCTGGGAAATAGTCCAACACTGCATTAAACTGACTTATATCAAGCAGTGTATCTTTATCTATTTGTATTGACGCAAACCATTTATAGAGACGTGAACGGGCAAAAGGATAAGGTGCGGGAGTCGCGGGAAGTGCTTGTCCAATGAATAAGATTTGTTTTGACATATTTTTATATTTAAGAAATATATTTAAGATTGCTTTACTGAAATACTAGAGGTTACTCCATGAAACTTTTTGCTTTGTATCTAGGTGGTCGGGCAGAGCATGCAAATATCGAAGTACATGATGTAGTGTTTATCGTAGCTGAAAAAGTTGAACACCACAAGGAAAAAATACGCCAATTGTGGTTTGGTAGCTCAGAAGGAGTTCATATTGACGCAATCGCAGAAGTGAGTAAAGTTGACGGATATAAAATTAATGTTGGCAGCAACAAAAATAGCACACACGGCAACCATCTTTGGTTTATAAATTTTGGAGCAACGATTCCATCTTTATTTTCCGAATACCATGAAAATGGATTTGTGGTTGCTCCAACAAAACAATCTGCTATTGAGAAAGCAAAAAACACATTCTGTCTTAATTTCAAGGGAATACATACAGATTCAGTTGTAGAGGTTGAAGATTGTGTAAATGTAACAGAACAGCTACAAAACATCAATCTCATTCCTGACGCAGGAAATACACAGATACAGGTTAAAAACTGCTATATTATACTAGAGTGATGATACAATAGAAAAACACCCTCTTTGATAAATTCAAAGAGGGCTTATTTTAGCCAATAATACCTCGTTCTGCTTGAGTGGCATAAAAAGTTACTTGCTTAATTGCATTCACCCAGTCTCCAGTTGTGGCGAAATCATTGAGCATGCGTTCAGCAATGGTTTGCTTGTGAAACTTTACTACATCACTAGTATCCAAAGGTTCAATTTCCCGTAGAAGCACTATTGCTTTTCGAGCCCAATCCATCCTATATGAATCTCCTGTCGCAAGAATATTTGCTATAAAATACCCACAGGTTGCGTGACGATTTTCTTCATCAGCAATACGCTTCACTACCTGTAACGCTGGATTTGGAAAATTCAACTTGTTTGCAAGATAAATTGTGTAACTGGCTGAAAACGATCCTTCGCCTTCAAACAGGCAATGTTCAAGCATCACATGCTCTAAAGCAGAAGAACATTTAAGCAGTTGTTGCCAGGCGAGGTTTCTTTTGCTTGTAATCCATCCACCCTCAAGAGGATCAATCCCAATAAGACGTGACAGACTCAACAAATGTAAACACTCATCACGAATGATGTTAGCAAGCTCAACCACCACTGGAATAGGCAATGTGTATTTGATAATAGCAAGCGCACATGTAGAAATGGCAAGTTTTTCAACAGAAACCACACCTCTAAACAAATTCACCACCTCTTCATTTGCAACGTTCGTTTTATCAACCTTCACATAATCCAATAGTGGTTGATAGTCCAGCATTGCGGTGCGTTGAACTGATGAAATTTCAAAGTCTGTAAACTTCAAAACTTCTTCATGCACATCACTCAATGATATGACACTGTGCCTATTGTATGGTGTGGAAAAACCAAGTGCAAATTCACTTGCCTTAGCCTGAAGTAAAAGACTGAGCTGTGTTATTAACGTTATTCTTTCATGCCAATCATCGAGACGATACACGGATGGCTGCGAGAAGGGAAAGACAAGAGATTGAAGTAAAGAGAGGAGGTTCTCCACTGTTTTATTCACAAGTAAATTCCAAAAGTATTAACCTAAATGGACAGGCTAATATTACCATCTATTTAGACATTTGTCAAAAGAAACGGAAATAAGACTTTGATTAATTGAAAAAATTTTGATGAATGATCAAAAATTAGTTGCTAGTTTTTTACGGAAAGTGTATTGTTGTAAACGAAATGTCATTAACTAGAGCAAAGATTTTTATTGTGGGGCTTGGTAGAACTGGAACTCAATCACTTTGCACAGCTTTGAGTATCCTTGGTTATAATAAAATATTACACTACCCTAATGATCCTATTTTGGCTAGTTATCAAGCTCAGGTAATGGCTGATACGCCGGTAGTTGCTTCTTATATGGAACTACATATGATGTACCCTGATGCTAAGTTTATTTGTACTATTAGAGAAAAATCTTCTTGGCTCAAAAGTTGGCAAAAGTTAGATCAATTTGTGCGAAAAGCTGGCGGTGGTAGACTACAACCTACACTAGCATTTTGGCGAAATCAAGTTTATGGAACTGACCTATTTGATGATACTGTATGGTCAATGGTTTATGATGAGCATTTGAATAATCTTAAAAAACACTTCAAGAACTCTGATAATTTTCTTTTAATTGATATTATCTCTGGTGAAGGATGGCAAAAACTTTGTCCATTTTTGAGTTTGCCCATACCTAAGCAAACCTTTCCTAATACTGACAAAACTAAAGTTTGATTGTGTTACTCTTTGATTATTGACAAAAATATTTGATAAAAATAGTAATTAAATTAGTATGAATATGCAAAAAATTATTCCCAATTTGTGGTTTGATGGTAACGCTCAAGAAGCAGTAGATTTTTATGTGTCGGTTTTTAAAGAAGCTAAAATCTTGAATACTTTTCATTATCCTACAGATGAATCGATGCTTCTAGATTTTCAAAAAGATTTGGCTGGGCAACCTCTTTCGATTGAGTTTTTGTTGTTTGGACAAAAGTTTGTGGCGATCAATGCTGGCCCGGAGTTTACTTTCAATGAAGCGGTGTCGTTTTTGGTCGAGTGTGAAGACCAGGAGGAGATTGATTATTATTGGGAAAATCTGACAAAGAACGGCGGAACAGAGAGTGTGTGTGGCTGGTGCAAAGACAAATATGGACTAAGCTGGCAAGTATGTCCAAAAGGCATGGATAAACTCATCAAAAACCCTCAAGCGTATATGAACATGATGAACATGAAAAAGATTAATATTGCTAATCTAATTTAAAACTAAAAACACTATGCTATCAATCAAAGACTTGCTCACAAAAGAAATTATTACTATGCATACTATTCCTTCAAATGTTGTATATGGAAGGGCAATTTTTGAACGAGACAGTGTAAAAATTATTAACCAAAAAGAAGATATGGTAGAAGCTTGGATAGGTGGACTGAAAGGTAATATGAAAGAAGGTGGTGGTAGTCGTAGGCGTGTTATTTTTTCTATAAAAAAAAGTGAATTGAACTGGGTTTGTACTGGAAACCCAAAAAACCATCAAATATTTTGCAAACATTGTGTGGCTCTAGCTCTGGCAATTCAATCAAATTGTTCTTGTTAATATTAGTAGTCTCAATATCAAACATCTTTATTTAATTAAACTTTTTCTATTTTATATGGCTAAAACAAACTACCAAACAATTGATGAGTATCACAAAACATTTCCTCAAGAAAAACAAGAAAGGATGGAGGTTATTCGACAGACAATCAAGAAAGCTGCCCCTGAAACAGAAGAAATTATTCATTACCAAATACCTGCCTTTCGTATTGGCAAAGATATAATTATTTATTATTCTGCATACACTAATCACATCACTCTTGCAAATGTATGGAGTAAAGAGCTTTTGAAAGAATTTAGTGAAGAATTAAGCCAGTTCAAAGTCACAAAGTCAGCCATATTATTACCAAATATTAAACCATTACCTGTGGACTTTATAAAGAAATTAATATTATTTAGAAAAAAAGAGGTGACAAAATAGTGTGGTTTTTCGGAGGAAGTGATTATTTTTTGAGTCTAATTGACAATTTGCAACTGAGTTGCTATTATGAATTCATATGCAATCGCCTATAGCTGTTACTGTACTTTCTGGATTTCTGGGAAGTGGGAAAACTACCTTATTGAATTATATTTTGAAAGAAAACCATGGATTTAAAATTGCTGTGATTGTCAACGATATAGGTGAAGTTAATATCGATGCAAGATTGATAAAACAATCGAATGGAGACTACATGGAAACCTCGGAGAAATTGGTGGAAATGTCCAATGGTTGTATTTGTTGTACTCTGCGTGAAGACTTATTGATTGAAATAAAAAAACTAGTTGCTACTAAAAATTATGATTATATTGTAATTGAATCGAGCGGAATTTCTGAACCATTACCTGTTGCTCAAACGTTTACTTTTGAAGATGAAAATGGTGAAATACTGCAAGAAATAGCGAGGCTGGATACCCTGGTGACAGTAGTTGATGGAAGTACAGTCATGGAAAGTTTTGAAGAAGGTAAAAATCTAAAAGATGTCAACCAACAACTTGATGAATCTGATGAGCGAAGTGTATCAAATTTGCTTACTGATCAAATTGAATGGGCAGATGTATTACTAATTAGTAAAACCGACTTAATCAACGACAAAGAAAAGGAGGAAATACAAGATTTTCTGCACACTCTCAATCCTCGAGCTGAAATCATGCAAATGGAAAACGGTAAAGTTGACTTAGCAACTATATTAAATACTGGTAAATTTGATATGGAAGAAATGCAAAAGTCAGCATCATGGATACAAGAACTCGCCTCAGTACACATACCAGAAAGTGAAGAATATGGAACCAAGACTTTTACTTACAGAGCCAGAAAACCGTTTGATGAACGAAAATTAATCACTACATTAACCAGTAAACTTCCAAACGGAATACTACGTGCCAAAGGATTTTATTGGAGTAACAAAGATGAGAATTATATTTTTGAACTCGCAATTGCTGGAAGGTCGCTTAATTATGGACAATCAATTGGTATGTGGTGGGTGTCAGCTCCAAAAGAATACTGGCCAAAAGATCCACAAACAATTCAAAAAATTCAAACAATGTATTTTGGCAATACTGGAGATAGACGACAAGAGTTAGTGTTTATTGGTAAAAATGTAGATTTTAAACAAATTGAAATTTTGCTCAACTCTTGTCTTGTCAGATAAATTAATAATCTCAAAAAATACTTGAAATTATTACATAAAACAAAAAAATACCCACCTAGATAGAGGTGGGTGAATCAGTGTTATATGGGTAACACTTAGTTTGGAGGCAATTCCATGGCTGAATCGAAAGGCTGAGGCTCTTGCACTATTGGTGGACTCAACCCATTCTCTGTCAGACTTTTTGGCATATTCCTTGTCAAATGAACATCTGATAAGATGATATTTGATAGAGTCAGGGTCTAAGCCTTCTAAGTCTTTTTCGGTTGGAAGCTGGTCAAACTCACCAGCATCACGCCTTCGTACAAACTCTTCTAACATAATTTCAGCTTGGGTTTTTTTAGTTTCCATGAGAGTGTCTCCTTTCATTCAGAAAGTACATTTTAATGAAATCTGCTGAGTCCCAAGTTATTTTCTGGTTGAATTTTCACTATTTAGCCAATATGTTGCCATTGTGATTTTTATAACAACTTTTCTTGACAAGTTTTTGTAATAACAAAACTATGAGAGGGTAAATTTAACTTATAATTATATGACTTTACGTAATCCCGCCTCTTGGTTTGAAATCTATGTGAATGACATGGAGCGAGCTCGAAAATTTTATGAAACTGTAATGGGTGTAGAAACAACAAAAATGGAGGCTGGTGATTTTGACGGGGAAATGTATACGCTTCCTATGGTGATGGGTGGTGAAGGTGCTGGTGGTGCTTTGGTCAAATGGGCTCATCAACAACCAAGTTCAAGTGGAACAATTGTATATTTTGATTCCAAGGATTGTGAAATTGAACTTGCTAGAGTTGAGGGAGCAGGCGGTAAAATACTACAAACAAAATCTCAAGCTGGTGAGTTTGGCTTTTCGTGTTTGATTCAAGATACGGAGGGAAATACAGTTGGGTTTTTTCAGAAAAATAAAAATAAAGTCGTATTATGGCGAAGACCAAGACAGTTTACACGGGGCAAGAAGTTTCTGAATTTTTAGAATCATTTGTACAAAATCAACAGAAAAAAGCTGATAGTTATAGACTAATTTCATTGATGCAAGAGTGGTCTAACTCTAAACCAAAGATGTGGGGTCCTTCTATTATTGGATTTGGCACTTATCATTACAAATACGCGAGCGGTCATGAAGGTGATTCGCCTGTAATAGCATTTTCCCCCAGAAAAGCAGCGTTTTCGCTTTACGTTTACTCTGACACAGAAAAAAGCAAAGCAATACTACCAAAACTTGGAAAATTCAAACAAAGTAAAGCGTGCACGTACGTTAACAAGCTTGCAGACATAGACCTCGAAGTCTTGAAATTACTGTGCATTGAAACAATTAAGTATATTAGTGAACATCATGAGTGTTCGTGTAGGATAAAATAAATTATTGACAGCACTTTGGTTAAATTATATTTGTTTATATTATGGAAAAGATTACATTAAATAAACTTAATTTTGAAATTATTATCAATGCACCCGTGGAAAAAGTTTGGGATACTATGCTTGGAGAAGAAACATATTTGATATGGGCCAAAGAATTTAGTCCCAACACGAAAAGTTGGGTTGAAGGTAGCTGGGAGGAAGGTTCAAAGATCAAGTTTTTAGCAAAAGATAAAAATGGAATAAGCGGTATGACGAGTGAAATTGCGGAAAATAAACAATATAAATTTGTGTCTATTCGTCATCTTGGGTATGTTTTAAATGGAGTTGAGGATACGACAAGTCCAGAAATTACAGCTCTTATGCCTTCATACGAAAACTATAGTTTTGAGCAACTAGATGAAAACACGACCAAATTAAGAGTGTATATGGATTCTGACCCAAAATATACAGAAATGTTTCAAGAATTATGGCCAAAAGCACTGACAAAACTAAAAGAAATTTGTGAAAGCTAACAAAGCAGATATAAACTTTGGAAATTATTTCTATGAACGAAAAACCAAAAAAATCAGAGATAATTGATGGGGTGATAATAAAATATCATGCAAGCGGCAAAACAATTTGGTCCAAAGGGAGATTGGTTAATGGAAAACCAGAAGGGTATTGGGAATGGTTTAGGAAAGATGGGATTATCAAAAGGTCGGGGAATTTTGTGGATGGAGAACCTACTGGAGAGTGGATAACGTATGATGATAAGGGCAAAATATACAAAATAACAATAAAAAAATGAAAAACAAAAATGGTTAATATATATTATACTTAATTTTGTAAAAAAACACTCACATTAAACAAATTAATTTGACATAAACCCTAAAATAAGCTATATATTTTATACTCGAGAGATCGAAATTTTGTTAAATTATATTCAAAAATAAGTCTCAAATTAGCAAAAAACACATTAATGAATTTACTCAATGTCAAATTTAAAAAAACCAAAAAAATATCTTTTTTACAATTTACTTATAAATAATTTGATTGCAAGCTTTACTAATAACTTTGTTTGGTTTGCCCTAACATTCTGGGCAATATTAGAGACAAGATCAGTGATTGTAGCTTCTGTGATAGCTGGAATTTTTGCGGTGTCTAATATGATTGGAGCAGTAATAATTGGTGGATATGTTGATAATCACCGAAAAAAAACTGCAATGGTAGTATCAAGTATTATTTCGCTGTTTGCTTTTAGCTTTGGATCGGTAATATATTTTGTTTCTATATTTAACACAAAAGTGTTGGTGACTTCTCCAATGTTATGGTTATTTGTAGCTATCTTAATGATTGGCACAGTTGCTGGAAATATGCGTTTGATAGCACTTTCTACATCTGTTAGCCTTCTTTATAATGAACATGAACGCGATAAAGCCAACGGGCTTGTTGGTACTGTGCAAGGTATTTCATTTTCGCTTACTTCTATTTTTAGTGGAATTGTTATAAGTTTTTTGGTATGAACTATGCACTATTGATAGCTATATTTTTTACTTTAATCCCACTTTTACATATTGCTTTTTTGGCTTTTCCAGAAAAACTAACTATAGAAAACAACGAAAATCAAAAAAAACTAGATATTATAGGAACAATTGCAATTGTTAGTTCTATACCTGGGCTACTAGCTTTGATATTTTTTCAGTCTATCAATAATTTTTTAGGGGGAGTATTTATGGCTCTAATGGATATATATGGTTTGTCGCTGGTGAATGTAGAAACATGGGGATTTTTGTGGGGTGGAGTAAGCTTTGCTATGATAGCTGGTGGGATGTTTGTTGCAAAATATGGAGTTGGTAAAAACCCATTAAAATCTATTATGATTGTAAATGTTGTGTCGTGGATTTCATGTATTATTTTCCCTATTCAAGCTTCAATTATTTTATTAATAATCGGGATGGTTGTTTGGATGTTTTTAATGCCAATTGCAGAATCGGCAGAACAAACAGTGATTCAAAATATTGTTCCACAAGAAAGACAAGGGCGAGTTTTTGGGTTTGCACAAAGTATTGAATCTTCAGCTATGCCAGTTACAGCTTTTTTAGTTGGTCCACTTGCCTCATCTATATTTATACCTTTTATGACAACAGGTAAAGGTGTAGAGTATATTGGGAGTTGGTTTGGTTCTGGAGAGAGTCGTGGAATAGCACTCGTATTTATCACAGCTGGTTTTGTTGGGGTAATTGTTACAGTTTTTGCATGGACATCAAAACCATATAAAAACCTAACTAAGTTTTACAAAATAAATATAAGCCGTCATTTAAAAACCGAAAGTTAAATTCTTAGTGAAAGTTTTCAAGATATAGTAAATATATCTAAGTATTTTAAGTATGCTAATTTGACATAGACTAATAATTACATCATTTGTTTTTTATGTATGAAATCGAAAATGAATCAACATATTTGTTGAATTCTATACCAGATAATCTTGATGATTGGAAAAAGGAATATACCAAAGATACTTATTTGCCCCCAGATGCAGATCATCCAATGATACGACTGCGCAAGCGTGGTGAGAAGCTTTTTATGACCAAAAAATATCCTAAAACTTCAGGAGATCTCTCAACTATGGTTGAGGAAACTATCAATTTAATTGACTACGAATATGGGTTTTTGGAAAAAAACTTAATTGGAAATGTGCTAGAAAAAACTCGCTACTCCAAAAGGTTTAATGGCTACACCATAGAAATAGATGAGTATTTGGGTGATCTTGCTCCACTCAAAGTGATGGATATTGAATGGGAAGAGGAAGTAAAAGAACTTGACTTGTCAAGGTACGATATCAAAAAAGAAATCACTCAACAAAACTCATTAGCAGCAGGAGTACTTGCAGGAAAAAAATATAGTGACATCGAAAAATACCTATAGAATAATTTTAGAATACATATTAATTATGCCTCAAACAATAACAGAATACAACAATAATTTATTAGAATCTGAAAAAGATATATGCAATAAGTTATATCAGATTATTTCAAATAATTTACCAAAATCTGACAATAAAATATGGCATGGTCATCCAGTTTGGTTTTTGGAAGGGAACCCTATCGTGGGATATAGTAAACAAAAGCTAGGAATTAGATTGATGTTTTGGAGTGGGGCTGATTTTGAAGAAGTGAAACTAAATGTGAGAGGGAAAAAGTTCAAAGACGCGTCTATATTTTATAATAGTATTTTAGAAATTGATGAAAATGATTTGAAAAGATGGCTTCAAAAATCAATTGAAATTCAATGGGACTATAAAAATATTGTTAAACGAAAAGGTAAATTGGAAAAACTAGAAAATATGAACAATACAAGTATACATGATGAGCGAATTGCAAAAATGACATTTGCTTCGGTGTATCCGCATTACGTTACAAAAGTTGAGAAAAAAGGCAGGACAAAAGCTGAACTGCACCAAGTAATTGAATGGCTTACTGGCCATGGTGAAAACAAGTTGCACGAACTCATTGCAAACAATGCTACTTTTGAAACCTTTTTTAAGCAGGCAACACTAAACCTAAATGCCCAACTGATTACAGGTGTTATTTGTGGCTACCGCGTCGAAGAAATCAAAAACCCGTTAACACAAAAGGCAAGGTATCTGGATAAATTGGTGGACGAACTGGCCAAAGGCCGCAAGTTAGAAAAAATAATGCGCATTAGCTAAAGTTAATGAGGGTAATAAAAATTTTATCATAAAAAATAGCCAAGTTGTTAAGCTTAGCTAGAGTGGTGAATATGATTATTCTTTTGAATTTTCTGAGTTAACTGGTTTGGGATTTGATTTTTCTTCTACTCGGATAATCCCCAAGTGAGCTTTGATCAAAAATAAACTTTCATTGGTTTTATCAATTTTATCATTAGTTTTGTCGTGTTTATCCTCCATTCTAATTAGTCGTTCGTCAATTTTATTGAATTGATTATTTACCATAAGCGATAATACTCCAATTACTGCGATGAATGAAGCTAAAACTGCGGTCATACTGGTTATAAACACCGCATAGCTTACACCTTCAGTATTTGTAACCTGATCCAAGATAGCAATAACGTCAAGACTTGAATCCATGCTTTTGTCCACTAATAAGTTAACTAAAATATAGCTCAATAAAATCAAAAATGTCAAGTACTTGTGCAGTACTATAATCAATCATGTTTTTTCATTTGAAAACAATACAGACATCAATGTTGACAACTATCCCTAATTGCTGCTTATTTAAAACAATAATCATTGTACAAGATATATGAACAACCACAAAGAACAGGAAAGAGCCGAGCTTCACAGAGCTATTTGGCAAATTGCAAACGATTTACGTGGAAGTATTGATGGGTGGGACTTTAAACAATACGTACTTGGAATGTTGTTTTATCGTTTTATAAGTGAAAATCTTACCAACTATATTAATAAGGAAGAACAAAAATTACACCCCGAATTCAATTATGCCAACATTACCGATGAAGCAGCGGAATTTGGGCGAACTGAAACGTTGGCGGATAAAGGTTTTTATATTTTGCCAAGTGAACTTTTTGTAAATGTACGTAAAAAGGCACCCGCCGATTCCAATCTCAACGAAACCTTAACAACAGTTTTTAATAATATTGAGTTATCTGCCAAAGGCTCAAGTAGTGAAGAAGACTTAAAAGGACTTTTTGATGACCTCGATGTTAATTCCAATAAACTTGGGGCGACTGTAGAACGGCGAAACCAGCAACTTGTGAAACTTTTGGAAGCGATTGGTCAATTAAAATTGGGCGAATATGCCGATAATACCATAGATGCTTTTGGTGATGCGTATGAATATTTGATGGCCATGTACGCCTCTAATGCAGGTAAAAGTGGTGGAGAATACTACACTCCGCAAGAAGTAAGTGAGTTGTTAGCCGAAATTACTACCGTTGGTAAAACCGAAGTTAATAAAGTGTACGATCCTTGTTGTGGGTCTGGTTCTTTGCTGCTCAAATTTGCCAAAGTGTTGGGTAAAGATAATGTAAGAGGTGGGTTTTATGGTCAAGAGATCAACCTCACCACCTATAACTTGTGTCGTATTAATATGTTTTTGCATGACGTGAATTACGAAAAATTTGACATTGCTCATGGTGATACGTTGCTTGATCCCAAACACTGGGACGACGAACCATTTGACGCTATTGTGTCTAATCCGCCCTATTCTATCAAGTGGGACGGAGATAGTAACCCAATCATGATCAACGATCCTAGGTTTTCACTTGCTGGAGTACTCGCACCCAAAAGCAAAGCTGATTTGGCGTTTACCTTGCATATGCTTAAATGGCTCTCAACTAGCGGCACGGCGGCAATAGTTGAGTTTCCAGGTGTTCTGTATCGTGGTGGAGCAGAAGGTAAAATCCGTAAATACTTGATAGACAATAATTACGTGGACGCGGTAATTCAACTTCCACCCGATTTGTTTTTTGGGACGACAATCGCCACGTGTATCGTAGTGCTCAAAAAATCCAAGAGTGACAACAAAACTTTATTTATAGATGCTTCTAGTTCATTTGTACGCGGAGGCAACAAAAACAAACTTAGTGAAGTTAATCGTCAACAAGTTTTGGAAGTATTTACCAAGCGAGAAGATGTAGAGCATTTCGCGAAGCTAGTGGATAACAAATTAATTGGCGAAAACGACTACAATTTATCAGTATCTAGTTATGTGGAGCAAAAAGACACCCGCGAGGTAATTGATATTACAGTACTAAACGCCCAAATTGAGCAAATAGTAACCAAACAAAGCAAACTTAGAATTGCTATTAATGAGATTGTTAAGGAAATTGAAGGAAATAATTAGAATATGAAAATTAAAAACATAAAAATTAAAAATTTCAAATCGATAAAGAATATTGACTTTGATCCTTCAGAATTATGTGCTTTGGTAGGTGCAAATAGTAGTGGAAAATCTAATATTCTTAAAGCTATAAATATTTTACTTGGTGAAACATACCCCACTGAAAGAGCTTTTTAAAAAGAGATGATTTTTACAACAGAGACACAAATAATACAATTGAAATCGAAATTTCTTTTGATCAAAAATTAGAAAGCGTATATCTGACACCAACTTCTGGTAGTAAAAGAAATGTTGAAATAACTAGGTTTAAACTTACATGCACTAATAATAATGGTGGAAATTCAATTAAATTTTTAGTTTATGATGAAAATGATAATGAGTTTTATGGAAATGGGGAAATAAGAAGTAAGATAAGCTTTATTTGCATACCAGCTGATAGAAATCTTGAAAAACAAACCGCAATTAGCCAATGGACTTTACTTGGAAAAATTCTTAAAAAGATTGATGAAGACTTTCGAACAAATATTGAGAACGAAGGTAAGTTTAAGGAGTTGATGAAAGAACCGTTAGAATTATTGGATGGAGACGCAACTAATAAATACTCCTTCACAAAATTTAAATCAATTTTAAAGGAAAAAATGGATAGTAACTTAAACGGACATGCTAATCATTGTAATTTAAAGCTAGATATTTATGATCCTTTATGGTATTATAAAACTTTGCAAATTCAAATTGAAGAAGGTAATCAAATATTTAATATAAATGAAATCGGTTCAGGTACACAAAACCTAGTCCTTATTTCCATTTTTCAGGCTTATTCAAAATATTGCAATGGAAATATAATTTTTGGATTTGAAGAACCTGAATTGTATTTATTTCCTAATGCTCAAAGAAGTTTATATGAATCCTTTATCGAAATTTCTCAAAACTCACAGATATTTTACACCACACATTCACCATTATTTTTATCAATAAATAACGCAAACAACATAATAATGTTAAAAAAAGGAGCTAATGGAACATATAAGACAAATCAAGGAAGCTTGTCAGAATTAGTTGATGAAAATGAAAAAAATAAAGTACATTTGCTAACCAAATTTTCATATGAACGAAATGAGCTTTTCTTTGCAGATAAGGTGATTTTAGTTGAGGGTGAAACTGAGGAAAAATCATTGCCTTATGTAATTGAAGTTTTGTTAGAAAATAAAAAGATAAATTACACAATAGTAAACTGCCAGTCTAAAGATCTTATACCTTTTTTTATAAAAGTGTGTAAATTTCTTGGAATTTCTGATTTTTTAGTAATATATGATACCGATCAAGATCCAAAAAAGAGTGAGGATGCAAGGAACTTAGCTAAGAAATCAACTGACAAGATTTTAGAAAATTTAACAAAAGAAGAAATTTCGAACAAAACTATTCCATTAGATTATGATTTTGAAACTGTATGTGGCTACTCTTCTACAAAAAAGGAAAAAGTATTAAATGCTTTAAATTGGGCTAAAAATATAAAAATTGATCAAATACCTAATGATTTAACTGTATTAAAAAACTTTCTGCTTTTTTCAAGTAATGATGAAAAAGAGACGTATGAAAACTTGCCGTCAATTCCTCAAACAAATATAGATTTTGAAATGCCATTTTAGTATATGACACCAAAGCATCAACCTCATTTACAAACACTTATCAACCAGCTTTGTCCTGATGGGGTCGAGTTTAAGAAGCTTGGCGAGGTAATATTATCTTTAAAAACTGGCTTAAATCCTCGAAATAATTTTAGATTGAATACAGCTGATGCTAAAAATTATTACATGACTGTTCGAGAGTTGGGTGGTATAAACATATTATTTTTAGACAAAACGGATAAAGTAAATGATGAAGGGTTAAAGTTAATTAATAATCGTTCAAATCTTGAGGTCGGAGATGTTTTATTTTCTGGCACAGGTACAATTGGTAAAACTGCTCTTGTTCAAACCGCACCAACAAATTGGAATGTTAAGGAAGGTGTGTATGTGATTAAGCCAGATCAAGCAAAACTAAATTCTAAGTATTTACTATATTATATTAGCTCAGTTACCACACTTCGCAAAATAATTGAGCTATCAGCTGGCTCTACAGTTGTTAGTATTCCTATGACACAACTAAAGAAATTTAAGGTTCCGGTGCCGCCGATGTTGGTTCAACAAGAAATAGTGAGGATATTGGATAACTTCACAGAGCTAGAGGCAGAGCTAGAGGCAGAGCTAGAGGCAGAGCTAGAGGCTCGTAAGAAACAATATGAGTATTACCGCGAGCAATTATTGTCAAGCCAAAAAGACGCAGAATGGAAAACCTTAGGAGAAATTGTGAACCTAAAAAGAGGAGTTCGTGTAGTCAAAAAACAACTTAATCCAATTGGTGATTTTCCAGTTTATCAAAATAGTATGATACCACTTGGATATTATGAAAAAAATAATAATAACGCTAATACAACATTTATTATTACTGCTGGTGCAGCTGGGTCAGTTGGTTATAGTAAAATTGATTTTTGGGCGGCAGATGATTGTTTTACTTTAATTTGTCCTAATACATTAAACAATAAATATTTATTTTATTACTTGAAAAAGGAAGAGATTTTTTTCTTCTCTAGAGTTAGAAGGGCAAGTGTGCCAAGGTTATCAAGGACTGTAATTGAAAAATTCAAAATCCCAATTCCTCCATTATCAGAACAAGAGCGGATTGTGGCAATTCTCGACAAGTTTGATGCCTTGGTTAATGATATTAGTATTGGTCTCTCTGCCGAACTCCGTTCCCGACGATCTCAATACGAATATTACCGCAATTTACTTTTAACTTTCCAAGAATATGTCCCAAGATAGTTACAGCAAAATAGTTGACAAGTTTGGTTACAATGTCCACAGTTTTAAGAAATCGTTGACAAGTTTGGTTACAATGTTTATAATTTAAAAGTTTTATGATCGGAACATATATTAATCAAACTACGGGCTACAAATCCTTTTTACCCGAACCCTTTCCACCTCATAATTTGGGTACTTTCAATAGTTCATTGACTCAAAAATAAATGAAGCCACAAGAATTATTGGAAAATTGGATGGATCAACACTTTTATTACCTGATATGGATTTTTTATTTCCATGTATATTCGTAAAGATGCTACTAATTCAAACCAAATAGAGGGGACTAGGGCAACATTTATAGATGCGATTGAATACGAAGCACAGACGCAGCTGATTAACAGAAACGACGATGTTGATGATATTTATCATTATATTGAAGCAATAAACTACGGAATTGAAAGACTAAAAAAATTCCCCATTTCCCTTAGATTTATTACTGAGTTACACGAGGTTTTGATGAAAGACGCACGCACCAGCCATTATAGTGACCCAGGAAATTTTCGCAAAAGCCAAAATTGGATCGGTGGGACAAACTTAAATAATGCCGAATTTGTACCGCCTTCACCTGGTGATCTCATTAAAGCACTTGGAGATTTGGAACAATTTATTCATGCTAGTGATAGTTATAACTTAGTTGTAAAAGCTGGGTTAATTCACGCACAATTTGAAACACTTCATCCTTTTTTGGATGGTAATGGTAGAACTGGAAGGCTTTTGATTACTTTATTTTTGTTACATTCAAAGCTACTTGAAAGACCCACTCTTTACCTCTCATCTTATTTCAAACAACACAAACAAACATATTACGATAGATTAAATGACTATCACGAAGGTAAAATTGAAAAGTGGCTTGATTTTTATCTTGATGGAGTTATTACTGTAGCAAAAGAAGCTATAGAAACAGTTCAACAAATTACAGCTCTAAGGTATGAGGATATGCTAAAGATTCAAACTTTAAATAAAACAGCTTCCGAAAGTGCTATTACGGTCTTACCATATTTGTTTTCTTTGCCAATTGTAAAAATTTCTACAATTCAGGATTGGACGGGCTTTAGCAGACAAGGTTCTCAAAATGTCATTAATAGACTAGTGGATCTTGGAATACTTGAGGTAAAAGACATTGAGCAAACATACGGAAAATCTTATATATACAAACGTTATATCGATATATTTAATAAAAACTAAAATCATATATGTCACAAAATAATAATTATAAACTTGTTGCCGAAAACCCGCAAAGTACTGTGGTGAGTGAGTACATATCAACCACCGAGCGAGCTACTTCTTACCAAAGTGAAGCGGAGCTGGAGAAAGCTTTTATAAAGCAACTACAAACTCAAGCCTATGAATACATTGCCCTCACTACCGAACAAGATTTGGTTACAAACCTACGCAGGCAATTGGAAAAACTTAATGATATTGTGTTTAGTGACAATGAATGGAAAAGGTTTTTTGAAAGCGAAATAGCCAACCCCAATCAAAGTATAGAGGATAAAACGGCAACTATTCAGGAAGATCATATCAAAATCCTATTGCGGGATGACGGGTCAAGCAAAAATATTTACCTCATACGCAAGGATACAATTCACGACAATAGTTTGCAGGTTATCAATCAATACGCTACCGAGGAAGGGCGGCGAGCAAATCGGTATGACGTGACGGTGCTAGTAAACGGGTTGCCACTCATACACGTGGAGCTCAAACGCCGTGGGGTTCCAATCGTGGAAG
The DNA here is from genome assembly GCA_012031925.1 of Candidatus Altimarinota bacterium. Taxonomy (GTDB): domain Bacteria; phylum Patescibacteriota; class JACMRA01; order JACMRA01; family JACMRA01; genus JAAUSE01. The sequence goes on along the minus strand of JAAUSE010000006.1, from coordinate 17,998 downwards.
CGTTTAATCAAATAAACAGATACAAACGGGAAAGTTTTTGGGCAGACAGTGGACTTTTTGAGTACGTGCAGTTGTTTGTGATTAGCAATGGAACCCATACCAAGTACTACAGCAACACCACAAGGGCAGAGCATATCAAAGAAAAGGGGAAAACTAGTAGCAAGAAGGGGCGAAAAACTAGTAACAGCTTTGAGTTTACGAGTTGGTGGGCAGATGCCACTAATCGACCAATTACCGACTTGATGGATTTTGCTAAGACGTTTTTTGCTAAGCACACGATTTTGCAGATTTTGACTAAGTATTGCGTGTTTACAACCGATAGACTACTGCTTGTGATGAGGCCGTATCAAATTGTGGCAACCGAGCGAATTTTAAATAGGATTGAGATAAGTACCAACTACAAAAACTTGGGAACCGTGGAGGCTGGTGGGTTTGTGTGGCACACTACAGGAAGTGGTAAAACATTGACTAGTTTTAAGACCGCACAGTTGGCGAGTAAGTTATCGTATATAGATAAAGTTTTGTTTGTGGTTGACAGGAAAGACTTGGATTACCAAACCATGAAAGAGTACGACAAGTTTGAGAAAGGTGCAGCTAATAGTAACACGAGTACATCGGTTCTCAAAAAACAACTAGAAAATACCGAGTCAAAGATTATAATTACCACTATACAAAAACTGGATCGATTTATTGGTGGAAACAAAGGTCATGAGATTTTTGGTGGACATATGGTGATTATTTTTGATGAGTGTCACCGCAGTCAGTTTGGTGATATGCACCAAGCTATTACCAAAGCATTTAAAAACTATCACTTGTTTGGATTTACTGGTACGCCTATTTTTGCTAAGAATTCTACTTCTGGTGGATTGGTGAATTTGCGAACTACTGAGCAGGCATTTGGTGAAAAACTACATACCTATACTATTGTTAATGCAATCGCCGACAAAAACGTATTGCCGTTTAAGGTTGATTACATTTCTACCTTTAAAGAAGCTGAGGATATTCAAGACAAAAAGGTAAGTGATATTAATCGCGAAGCGGTACTGTCTTCGCCAGAGCGATTGGGAAATATTGTAAGGTATATTTTAGAACACTTTGACCAAAAAACTAAACGCAATAGTTTTTACAAAGTAAATGACAGAAGGCTGGCTGGGTTTAATTCTATTTTTGCAGTTTCTTCTATTGATGTTGCCAAAAAGTATTATGCTGAATTTAAAAAGCAGACGGTTGATTTACCAAGTGATAAAAAACTAAAAGTAGCGGTTATTTATAGCTTTGGTGTAAACGAAGCAGAAAGCGGAGAAATGGCGGATATAATGGTTGATGAAAATTCAGAAGATACTAGTGGGCTTGATGTAAGTTCTAGAGATTTTTTGGATAGTGCGATTGTAGATTACAATACCATGTTTAAAACTTCTTATGATACTTCGGCAGATAAATTTCAAAATTATTATAAAGATATTAGTTTGCGGGTAAAAAATCGGGAGATTGATATTTTGATTGTAGTAAATATGTTTTTGACAGGGTTTGACGCGACCACACTCAATACGCTTTGGGTAGATAAAAACTTGCGTCTACATGGGCTTGTACAAGCATATTCTAGAACAAATAGAATTCTAAATAGTGTCAAAACCTTTGGAAATATCGTTTGTTTTCGTAACTTAGAACAAGCTACCAACGAAGCGATAGCCTTATTTGGAGACAAGGAAGCAAGTGGTATAGTACTACTGAAATCTTTTAGAGATTACTATGATGGATATGTAAGTGAGAACCAGCAAGTTAGAGGATATAAAAACTTAGTAGAAGAGCTAACGAGTAATTTTCCTGTTGGTAAGCGAATTCTCGGCGAGCAAAATCAAAAAGACTTTATATCTTTGTATGGTTCTCTGTTGCGTGTAAGAAATATTTTAACTACCTTTGATGAATTTACAGGTAAAGAATTGTTAACACCTCGAGACATACAAGACTATCATAGTATATACATTGATTTGTATAATGAATATCGCCAAAATTCTAATGTAGAGAAAGAAAATGTGAACGATGATATAGTGTTTGAAATGGAGCTTATCAAACAAGTGGAAATTACTATTGATTTTGTGTTAGAACTTATCAAAAAATATCACGACAGTAATACTGAAAACAAAGAACTACTCATTGATATCAATAAAGCAATTGATTCCAGTGTGGAACTTAGAAATAAAAAAGAACTTATCAATCAGTTTATTGCCTCGCTTGATGTTCACGCAAATGTAGACGATGATTGGAGGGAATTTGTAGAAAAAAAGAAAATTGAAGAGTTGTATAAGATTATTGAAGTGGAAAACTTAGATAAAGAAGCAACGTTATTGTATATTAAAAATGCTTTCAAAGATGGATTTGTAGTAACTTCTGGAACAAGTATTAGTAAAATTTTACCACCAATATCACGATTTTTGCAAACTGGTGAACGAACAAAAAAGCGAGAAACTGTGCTTGAAAAATTAACTCAATATTTTAATAAGTTTTTTGATATTTCTGGAAATAATTGGAATATTTAGTGAGTTTTGTTATTATTGATTTGTTTACTGGGTAAATTTGGTTGACTTTTTTTGATATATGGATTTGGTTTATGTGATATGCAAGAATTTTATCATGATGGTTTTCAAGTTTCTGGATACCTAGTAAACATACCCAACCAAGCTCTAGCCCAGGAAATTATCCAAAAAGCTTGGCACAAATGTATGAAAGAGGGGCTGATACGGCAAATTGAAAATGTAGACAATCCTAGCGTTCACGCGGTATATTATAACTACAAAAAACTCGCTAATGGGGATTTTGGGTACGATATGCTTATTGGATACGCAACAAAAATTGGTAGTGTACAATCCAAAGCTGAATTTGTAGATATTAGTATCCCCGAGCAAAATTATATGTACAAAGAAATTAGTGGAGATTTTCAAAGCATTTTAAAAACCGAATGGGACTCAATAAATAGTTTGCCAAAATCTGAGTTAAACCGTAGTTATGGATATGATCTAGAAATGTATTCTGAAGATTACAAAACTTGCACAATTGCGGTTGCTGTTATCAAATAGGATTGATTTTGCAGGAAAAAATGAGCCAAGAATTGTCCTGGCTCTGGTGTTTTTTAAAAACGAGAATCTAGAATCCGTTTTTGAACACTTTTTTTAAGTTCTTCAAATTTTAGCCTTCTTATTCTTGTTTCCTCAGGCGATTCAGTCTCTACTCTCCTTGAGTTGGATCTTCTAAAAACAGTAGTATTAACTCCTATTCCATCTTCATCAGGTACACGCTCTTCAGTGTCTTTGTAAAATAATCATCTTTTATGGGATTATAATAGAATGTCTGACACCCGTTTCTAGTTAATTTTAACACTGCCGTACTCCTTTAGATATTCAATTGATTTTGTGTTGGATATCTCTATATAAACTGCAAGTTGTTTAAACACCTCCATATAGTAACACCTCCATATAGTCATATCCAAAAGTCACCACCTCCCTCAATGTAACATTAAATACAATAACTGTTACACTTAATTCTGACTCTCCTCTCCATATACCTTCGCAATAAATTCTAGTCAAGCCATCAAGTACATCTTGATAGTCAAAGAAGTTTTTTAATTCTTTAATTAAAATAAAAAAATGTCTGACAAGGAGGAGAAAAGTTGCCAGACATAAAGTGAGGAGTGCATATTCCACGAGGCTAAACTCGAAGAAACCACTTGTTAAGAGTCAAGATAATTTCAAGTTACTTTGAAACTACTTTAACCAAATTGGACTCTGATAGTTTATCATATTCTTGTCAAACTTTCTCTGCAAACCAGTTATTATTTATATAACAGTTTCATATGTCTTACAAAGAATACACGTATTACTTTTTAATAGTACCAAAATCCTAAAATGTATTGTTTAGATAGTAATCCTTTGTGGGTAAAGTAGTTTTGGGAGGTTGAGAATCAAACTGTTTTATTAAATTTAGTAAATTTTCGGTTTGACTCAAGTCTATTTCGTCCCTACTCTGGTAAAGTGATAGTGAGCTGTTTTGATTTAGTCCATATTTTTGCATAATTAGTTGAAGGTTTTGCTTGGCTTTGCTTTTTGAATCTTGATTTTCTTTTATATAATTTATACTTGATATAATACCATCAACAAACTTTTTTTGTTCATCTTGACTCAGCTCTTTAGTATCAATAACCAAGGCAGCAAGAGGTAGTGAAGAAAAATTAATTCCTTCAATTAGAGAGTTGTTCGGATTAACTCTAGTCAGATTATTTTGCTCTTCAATGTCAGAAACAAAAGGCTCTGGACCCAAAAAACTATCAATTGCACCACTTTGAAACCCTTGAACTAGAGATAATGGATCTGACGTAGAAGTATATTCAATCCCAGCTGTATTAACTGAGTTTCTAAATAGTGAAAAATCCAAACCTGACTTTATTAGAGAATTGTTTGGGAAATAACCAACTTTACTACCTTCTAGTTGATTCAGATTTTGTTTGTCCTGAGCTTTTTTGCTGACCAAAAAAAGACTAGGGTGATCTTTGACCTCCACTGCTTGGGAAACGACTTTGAGATCTAAATTGGTAGCAATTCCCGAAAGAGCATTGGGCATATCCACAAACCCAGCGGCTATAGTTTGATCCCCCTGCAAATTGTCCATGGCTTGAAGTCCAGAACCAACCTGCACCAACTTGAGATCCAGTGTATTGAATTTTTCAATATAAACATAGATTGGTAGATTAGCAACCAAAGAATAAGTGGTAATAGTTTTTTGTTTGGAAGGAGAACTTTGTGAGAACCAGTAGAGTATAGAAACCACCAAAAGAGTTGAAATGAGCAAAACTGAAGAGATTTTTTTCCAGTCAAACTTGATTCTACAAAAAGCAGCAATACAAACTTTTTCTAGCATATAACTAAGAATCAGAATAAGAATTAGGTAACTGTACAACTGAGCTACTTTGTATAGTTGTTGAAATTGCAAGAGCCTAACTCCAATTCCAAACTTTCCACCAAGAAGCATTTCAATAATTACTTCTGTGCTTAGAACCCAAATTATTAAAGTACTAATTATTCGATAACTCAAAAAATTACTAACAGGAAAAAGGAAATTTGTGAACCAGCTAAAGTTACTAATTCTCCAAGAAGATTTTATCAGCTGGTAACTTTTTAGCTCTTTGTCAAGTGTGCTAAAATTATGTCCAAGAATGATAATTAATGTAACTACAGTTATGAGAAAAATATTAGTAGCTAAGCTTATCCCAAAAAACAAGATACCAAATGGAATGAGAGTTGGAAATGGTATATATTTAAGAATTTGTTGAAACCTACGAACCAGATAATCACTAAATGGACTCAAAATAGCTATCAAAGTAAAAAGATGAGCTAGGATATAACCAAGTAAGACCCCTGAAAGGATTTTACTAATAGACTCAAAAAAATCCAGCCAAAATAATTGCCAGAAGGATATAGAAAATATTATCTGAAATATCTGGCTTGGGCTACTTATAAAAGCAGGGTTATATAATTCAAATTGATACCCAATTTCCCATAAAGCAAAAAGCCCACTCAAAAAAAGAATTCTGTTAAGCCATTTTTGCATAGGATGTTTCTGTAATTTTTAACTCTTGATTTTCATTGGAAATTAATAGAACTGCTCCATTCATCAACTTTAGAATTCTTTTATCATGACAAATGTTTAGGATTATAAAACCCATTTCTGATTGTTCTTTGAGTAGCCAAGTGATTAATTCCTCCACCACTTCAATATCTAGGGCCGAAAAAGCTTCATCCAGAAGTAAAATTTTGGGCTTTAGAAGAAGCTCTCGAAAGAGAACAAGCCTTTGGAGCTGTCCACCACTTAGCTCAACACTATTTATTTCATTGTTTTTGGAGAAATCAAATTGACTTCTTGATTTGTTAATCAATGGACCAAACCAACTTTGCTGGTTGGTATAACTAGACAAGTTGTCAAGCTGGCTACCTGGATATTTAGTTTGAATAGCTAATTCTAGGTTTTTTTTGATACTTTTCCACCAGAGCCAAGTAGACCTGTAATTTTGATCCATATAGGCAAAATCAATTTTGTTTTGTTGACAATACTTGACTACTTGTTTGAGTAAGGTGGTTTTTCCAATTCCGTTTGGCCCCCATAAATGATTGATTGGCCTATCCAATTTTAGAGATAAGTTGTTAATGGCAATTCCATTGTCAATCTTATAGTTAAGAGGGCTAATGACCATATTATTTTACTTCTTGGAAAGAAGCGAAGATTTGTGAAGTTTCCACAGTTTGAATAGTCAAACCAGTTGGGTCCATAGTAAATTCGGTTTGCAAAACTGCTGGAGTTGTAGCTGATACTGGAGGTATTGTAATACCTGCTTGGGTTAGGCCTTGAAGAATTAATTGGCTAGTGGCTGCATCAACTGGAGTTTTTGTACCTGCTGCGTCAACATTGAAAACTGGTTGGATATCTGTTACACTAAGAACTAATGTAGTTGCACTCTCAGGAGCAACTGTTCCCATAACTGTAAGCTCTACGTCTGGATATATTCCATTAACTGCTAAAGCTGGATTACCTAGAATACTTAAGTTGAGACCACTTCCTATCAAAGTTATTACACCGTTGTTGCTTATATTAAGCTCGGAAGTAGGAAAAACTAGTGACTGAGTTAGCAAACTACTACTGCCGTTATATGTACCCACCAAAGCTGCCAATGGGTTGTCTTGTGGAGTTGAAGTTTGACTAAGAGTATCATCAACTTTTTTTTCTTTGCTTATTTCACTAGTTGTGTTTTTATTAATTCTCTTGTAATCATCTTTTTTATCTTTTTTTTGCATTACTAGTATGAGGACAACAGCTACGATGATTATAGTTACGATTATCCATGTGAGTTTTTTATTCATAAAATTGAAAATTATTTATTGTACTATATATATAATTTTATTTATACACTTGTCAACACCTCTTTATTAATTTGATTATATTTTTAACTTCTATTATTAGAAATGTCTAGATTGCCAACAAAACCTCCAATCAGAGCTACAATAGTATAAGCAACTATAGCTAGAATAAGCCCAAATAGAGCATATTTAACTGTACTGAGACCATTAGCATATTTTGTAGAATCACCTGCTGAAGTGATTGCTTTAAAGCCACCTATGACAATGAAAAGTACAGCTATAGCTGCAGATATAAATGTGAGAATTCTGGCAATATTAAGTATAAAAGCTACAACCCCCCCAGAACCATCAGTATTAAACCTGTCAATTCCCTCGACACAACCACCCAAGACTTCGCAAGGGGATTCAACTGGTGGGTTATCTGATTGAGAAACAACACCAATAGGAATAAATAGAGCTAAAAAACCTCCAACAACTACTGAAACAAGAATGATTTTTTTGAAAAAGGATTTGGTGTCAAAAAAGGAATTCATAAATATTTTGAGTAGGATTCTTAGTAATTGAATAGAACTTGTCAATTTTATCTTGCCAAAACCCCAAAAATATGCTATAGTCTTTGGATATGATTGCCAAAATACACACTGCAACTACGGTGGGTCTGGAAGTTTTTCACATTGAAACTGAACTTGACCTAACCCCTGCATTACCATCAGTGGTGGTAGTTGGTTTGCCGGACAAAGCTGTCCAAGAAAGTAAAGAGAGGATAAAGTCTTCTATAAAACAGAGTGGATATGAGTTTCCTTTAGGCAAAGTTACTGTTAATCTAGCTCCTGCAGACCTGGTAAAATCTGGGACAGGCTTTGATCTTCCAATTGCTGTTGGGATTTTACAACTTATTGACCAGCTGAAGCAAGTTGATCTTGAAAAAACCTTGTTTATCGGAGAACTTTCTTTGGATGGAAAGATTCGCTCGGTTAATGGGATTTTACCTATTTGTATTTGGGCTAAAGATAATGGATTTGCCAAAATTATTATTCCCAAAAACAACACTATGGAGGCTTCTTTGGTAAGCGGTGTAGATATTTTTGCTTGCGAAAGTCTCAACCAAGTTGCTGATTTTCTTAACCAAAAAATTCAAGTTAATCCAATCAAACCACTTAATCTAAAAGATTTGCACTCTAAAAACAAAAATGATTTGCAAGATGATAACGGGCTTTTTAGTAATGATATGTCTTTTGTCAAAGGTCAAATGGTATCCAAAAGAGCATTAGAAATAGCCGCGGCGGGTGGTCACAACGTCCTTTTTATTGGCTCTCCTGGATCTGGAAAAACTTTATTGGCTAAATCCTACCAAACTATTTTGCCGAGTATGACCAAGAAGGAAATTTTGGAAACAACTAAAATATATTCAATAGCAGGATTATTAAAAAAAGATGAGATTGTCTGTACGCGACCATTTCGCTCTCCTCACCACTCTTCTTCACATATTTCCTTGGTAGGTGGTGGTAGTAAAATTACTCCTGGGGAGATTTCTTTAGCTCATCGAGGGGTGCTTTTCTTGGATGAGTTTCCTGAATTTAGGAGAGAAACTATTGAAGTTCTTAGACAACCTCTTGAAGATGGTGAAGTTACCATTAGTAGAGCTAGTGGTACAGTTACTTATCCCTCTCGCTTTTATTTGATAGCTGCAGCCAACCCAAGTCCAAGTGGATTTGATGATGAAGATGAAAAAAAGTTTCATATACCTCAATCGCAAGCTGCTATTCGAAGATATAGATCAAAGTTTAGTGGGCCTATTTTGGATAGAATTGATATTCAAGTAGAGGTTTCTCAACCCACCAAAAATGAGCTTCAGTCAGATGAATTGGCTGAAAAATCAACAGAAATTGCCAAGAGAGTTCAAGCTGCTAGAGATATCCAAACTAATAGGTTCAAGGATGACACCATTGCTACTAACAGCGAAATGTCATTACTAAAAATCAAAAAGTATTGCAAACTTGATCTTTCTGGTAAGCAAATACTCAATACTGCTATCACCAAATACAGATTATCAGCTAGAGCTTATCACAGAGTTCTCAAACTTGCTAGAACAATTGCTGACTTGGCAAGTAGAGATAGAATTACAGCTCAAGACATCGCTGAATCTCTACAATACCGCGGCAAATGGGGCTAAAAAGACACCAATGTGTCATTTTAGGCTGAATCTAGGTGAATCTATGATTCGCCGTGAAGGATTCAGTGGAAGACACCAATGTGTCATTTTAGGCTGAATCTAGGTGAATCTATGATTCGCCGTTGAGAAATCAATGAGGTGCGAAGCACAAGACACTTAATGTCTCGTTTTACGTTGATTTCAGGTGACTTTGTCATAAACTGTTTATCAATTTTGTGGTTTTTATCTTGCCAAAACATGGTTTTATTGTATATTATCAAATAAGTTGAATTTTATGCCAAATATTTTAGTTAGTTTTTTTGTATTTTCTGGTATATTTGTACTGGTTGTAAATATATTGGCAGCAATATTTAACATGTTATTAAAATTCTTTTTAAAAAACAAATGAAAGTAGTTAGAGAGCAGTTATTAATAATTTTGGTGGGGATGATTAGCTTGGGGTTTACTATTTTTATTCTTATTAATAGTTATGAGGTGTTCTCTAATCAAGACATACCTTATATCAGTTCTCTTCGTTTAATGGAAGCTCAAGAAGTAATTGATAGAGTAATTCAAATTACAGATGAGAATTCACTTTTGAAGGAATTTGAAACTGACACACCTAGTATGGGAGAATTAGATTATATGTACTTCCCTTCAACTGATGACCGTATATTTATTGGAAAAGAACGTTATAATAACGGTTGGCTGCAAAGACCAAATAATATTCACTACCATATTCTTAATTATGATGAAAAGGGGTTAGCAGGAGATTATCTATTTTATACGTCTAAAAATTGGAGAACCATACCTTCTCCGGAAGCGATTGAAGTTGGAGACGAAATACAAATTATTAACAAGTATGGAAGGAGCTGGAGTTTTGTAATCTTTGAAAGAAAGGTTTTGGATTATGATGATAGGGTTGTTCCACAGTCTTCTGGACTTAGGCAACTAATTGTTATTGTGGAAGATAGACACAATGACGTTTATTATTCATTTTTAGCAAGGTAGTATGGAAAATTTATTTTTGATTCTGAGAACAATGATATTTGTATTTGTGGCTATGATGTGGTTAAAATATTATCTTTTTTTGATAATATCACCGTTTTATCCAATTAAAGAACATCTTCGTTATATTTATGCTATGAGATCAGTTACAAAATCTGGGCAAGGTCTCTATAATCCGAGAATATCAGTTATTGTACCTGCGTGGAATGAAGAGGTTGGAGTGGTAAAGACTATTGATTCAGTTCTCAAAAACACTTATAAAAATATTGAATTGATAATTGTTAATGATGGGTCTATAGATACAACTCATCAAAAAGTTATGGAGTATATTCAAGATGAAGTGGCAAATAAAAGATTAGATCTCAAAAATATCAACTACATTGCTCAACCAAACCAAGGAAAAGGACAAGCCCTTAATAATGGAATCAAAGCTTCTACTGGTGATATAATCATGACAATTGATGCCGATTCAGCTTTGCAACCGAAGGCTATTACTAATCTTGTAAAATATTACTTGGATCCCAAAATAATGTGCGTGGTGGGTAATGTTAAAGTTGCTAAAAATAACACTTTTGTTGGTTTGGTACAGCAACTGGAGTATTACTTTGGATTTTATTTCAAAAGAGCATATGCAATTTTGGGAGCAGAATATATTTTTGGAGGTGCTTGCGCATCTTTTCGCAGAGAAGTTTTTGATATAATTGGATATTATGATACTGACAACAAAACTGAGGATATTGAATTGAGTATGCGTACACGTTGGGCGGGTTTGGAATGCACTTACGCAGAAGATGTGGTTTGTTACACTGAGGGGGCTTCTGATGTTCTAAGCCTTGTCAACCAGAGAGTAAGGTGGAAAAAAGGACGGTTTGATACTTTTTGGCGTTACCGTAAAATCTTTTTATCAGTTAGTAAAGAGCACAACTCTTGGTTATCATTTTTTATTTTGCCTTACGCTCTTCTTTCTGAACTTCAACTTCTTTTTGAGCCAATATCAATTTCGATTTTGATAACATATTCAATAGTTGCCAGCGATTATTTGTCATTTGCAATTGGACTTATTTTTATTTTGCAGATATATTTAGTAGCTTCGTTTTTTGGAGATGAAGGAATCAAATGGAAGAAAATTTTACTTTTTCCCTTTACATGGATAATATTTTATTTCTTAGTATGGGTGGAATTTCTTTCACTTCTAAAAAGTATTTCAATGATAATTAATGGACACCAAGTACAATGGCAACAGTGGAAAAGAAGAGGTATAAAAGAACAAATTTAAATAAGATTATATGCACAAAAAAGAAGCCACAATTTTTAGTATAATATTTTTGATCTTTGCTCTAATTGGAGTAAGTTTGACATTTACAACCTTCTCTAACCAAGGTATGGCTGAGGTTATCTTTAATAATTATTCAGCTGCTACAATCAACACAGATGAAATCAATAACTGTTCAGTAAACTCTTCAATTGAGGGTTTGGAACAAAGTAATGACAAGAATCTGAAAGCTTTGGATGATTTTCAAAATGTTTGTAATTCTTTTGTTGCTGATAGGCTTATGATATTTACGGAAATGCCAATTGATAGTGCAAGTAGTGAATATTTGGCCCAAAGTCTGGGTGCAAAATTGCAGGAATTTGCACAATACAAGGTTGAGCCTGTAGTTATAGTTGAGCCTGTCAATAGTGGCCAGCTTCTTAATTATGAAGATATCAAAAATGGTCGATATGATGGGTTTTTTGAGAATTTTTTGCTGAACTAAGTGAACTTGATTTGACCGATGAGCAAATGGGATATGGGTTCCTTTTCCGGAATCCAATGTACCATACTGGGATCATGGTGAAACTTTGCCTAGTGACTATGCTATTAATGTAAACAAATACTTAGGATACCTCAAAAAATATTTTCCTAATAGTGAAGGAAGTATTTTGTTAAATTCTATTACTTACGATCCAGAAGATGAAAACTGGGAAAACGGTGACTATGTATCTTTAGTTCCTTACACAATGGGTCTAAATCCTGATTTAGTTGATAGTGTTGGGATTCAAGGATTTCCTTGGGTGAGTAAAGCTAGTTCCAAGAATCGCAAATTATTTGATGCTCAAGATTTTTTGAGTACTAGTTTTATAATCGAATCTGCTAAATTGCTTAGAACAAAAGATATTTGGATAAATACTGGAACTTTTTCTAGAAAATACACTGATAGTAGTATCGATGAAGTTAGAATTGGCTTGGATCAGAGAAAAACCTTATTAGATGATATTTTGGTTGAAGTGTTCAAAGCTGAAGAGGATGGCTATAGAATTTGGGTGAATTTATTTGCCGAAGATAAATCAGAAACGACCGAGGCTACAGATTGGTCATATTTAGAAAGTGAAGGAGGAAAGGTTATTTTCAAAGAATTTGTTCAACAACTTAATGATAATGAGGTAGAATTAGCTTTGTTTGATATCCGAAAGGATTAGTTTTTTGTAGTCACTTTGTATTACTGTTCCTAGTTCTTGGGCCTTTTGTAACTTGGATCCTGCTTTTTCTCCTGCTAGCAAAATTGTAGTTGCACTTGTAATACTACTTGTTACTTTAGCTCCTTTAGCTTCTAACATCTCTTTGATTTGTGATCTTGGAATATCAAAAGAGCCTGTAATGCATATTATTTGATTGCTCAAGGTTTGTTCATATGTCTTGATAATAGCTTTCTCTTGAATCTTTAGACCTTGATGGTTTTTTTCTAGTTGTTTAAAACCTTTTAATATTTTCAAAAACCTAGGTGATGACAAGAATTCGGTGTAATTGAGAGCTAGGACTTGCCCAACTCCTTTGATACCAACAAGATCTTCTTCTTGAAGTTGCTGAAGTTTTTGCAAAATTCTGAGGCTTTCATAATGTATAAGCAAAACCAAAATACATATTTTTGTCTAGTTGACATATTAGCTCAAATTATCCAATATTATTCTATGAATAGAAGGGTTTTTAGTAATCCCAAACAAAAAAAAGGGCGTAGATCTGACTACAAAAATTTAGCCCAAAGCCAAAAACAATCTTGGTTTGGAGGGTTTTTGAAAAATTTCCAAAAAAAAGATCAACAGACTACTCTGCCAAGATATATTCATAAGAAATTGTACAACCAAAATATCAAACAAAAACCTCAAATAAAATTAGTAAAAACAAATACTGCTCACTCATCTAAAAAACCTCTTAAGATAAACTTGTTTGCAAAAATACTTGGAGTTGTTAAGTTTTTTTTGATTGTTTTTTCGATGCCCTTTGTGTTAATTTGGAATTTTTTGAAAAAATACTTTCGTTGGGAAATTAATTCTATTAACATTTTTCGAAGTGTTTTTAGTGTTTTATTCCTAATTATAGCACTGAGATTTGCTGATCTGCAAGTACTTAGTAACGGAAAATTTTTCAATAATACCTCGGAAGGAGTTAACACTTTTTCTCAGATAATACCATCTTCAAGAGGTCAAATACTTATCAACGATTATTCCAAGAACTCACTTGTACAAGTTACAAACACACAAAGCTTATCAAATGTTTTTGTTGAACCTTCTGCTCTCAAGTCATACTTGGAGACTAGTGAAGAAAGCCTTGGAGAAGTTGCTCAAAGATTAGCTGGTGGTTTGAATTTGGATTATAGACAAGTTGAAGATTTTCTAACTAAAGAAGTTACTGCCGAAATTCCCAAAGACTATACCATTTTGGAAAGATATATTGATAATGACCAAAAAGATGCGATTAACTATTTGAAATTCCCTAGTCAATCCCCTATTTTTGAAGATGAAGAGCTTCCTGCTTACAGCTCTTGGTTGGGTTATGAGAATTTGGAAATACGTTCTTATCCTGAGAGGAATTTATTATCAAACACTTTGGGTTTTGTAATCAGACACAAGGAAAGCAGAGAAAATGCTAAGAATTCTGGATGTTCCAAATTGGTTAGTATGAACGAAGAAAGAGGAACTGTTGATACTTTTATTCCAGGTGATTATAGTAAAGGTCAATATACTTTGGGTTATTATGGGATTGAACAAAAATACTGTACAGAGTTAGCTGGTTTGAATGGGAAAAAGGTTTTTAATGATGAGGCTGGCACAGTGGTTGAAGATAACAGTGAAGTACAAAACGGAGTCAATGTTGAACTTACTATTGATATTAACTTGCAACGCAAAACAGAAGAAATTCTCAAAGAAGTTTTCAAGAGTAATACTAACTCTGTTGGGACCCCCAAACATGGGTCAGCTTTGGTAATTGAGGTAAAGAGTGGTAAGATTTTGGCAATGGCTTCTTACCCTGATTTTGACCCAAATGAATATAATGAAGTAAAAAACTCTGAAGCTTTTCGTAACTCTGTTACAAGTATTGATTACGAAGTTGGTTCAGTTATAAAACCTTTAACTGTAGCTGCTGCCGTCAATGAATGGCAGTTAGAAAAAACTGATAATGAAGGAAACCGGCTTGGAATTAGTCCTGACTGGACTTTTGAAGACTACGACGAAAAAGGTATGCCTTATGAAGAACTTAATGGAAATATTTTGTATATTCAAAATGCTGAAGGAAAATCATACAAAAATGACGGACCTCAACCAGTGTCAAATATACTTCGAGATTCAATTAATACTGGTATAGCCACAATAATTCCGACTATTGGTAACGAAAGGTTAAAAAATTATTTTTTAGATAACTTCAAGATAAATAAACCTACTTCTGTTAGTTTGCCAGGAGATATCCACGGTGATACAAGACCTTTAACAGATCCAAACAACCTTAATTCCAAATTTATATATGCTACCTTTGGATTTGGACAAGGTTATACCATGTCTCCAATTCAGCTTGCAAGAGCTTATACACCTTTAGCTAATCAAGGTTATATGATTGAACCATATTTGGTGAACAGCCTACAAAATGAGTTTGGAGAAGTGATTGATGATGGAAGCAAGTCTGACAGTCCGATATACAAAGGCAAACAAGAAAAAGTTCTTGAGCAAAATACAGCTAGATTAGTTACTGGATATTTGGCCAATACAATTGATCAAGGTTACTTAGGAGCCTCACCTTCTAAAGGTCAAGTTCCTGGTTATATTGTTAGTGGAAAGACAGGAACTGCTCAAGTAGGAAGAGAGACTGAAAGGTGTAAAGGTGGAACAGGTATGAATGCAACACCAATAATGGTATCTATGATCACACTTTTATTGGTTATGGTCCTGAAAAAATCCCCAATATTTAGTTGTTTTGAAGCTTGCTGAGCCTAGTCCTGGAGTCATCAAAAACTTTGCAGAGAACAGCCTTGGGCCAAGCTGGTCAAAGTTAATGCAATATACACTAGAGTATAACGAAGTTCCAAAAGACAGATAAAATTAAATTACTGTTTATCATTTGCGCAGGCTTGATTCTTTTTACATAAAAAAATTCTTCTTGGAATTCGAAAATCAATATACTGAAATTGACCTTCTTTGAGGGCTTCGGTGTATTCTTGATTGAGGAAAAAATCTAGTCTACTCAGATGATTATTTTTGGTAGTGGTGTTTATATCAAATAACAACTCAGTACCACTTGTAGTTGTGATAATGACATCTGTATCAATAAGAGAAGGGATTGTAGTTTTGTTATAACTTATTTCTTTGGCATCTAAATTTCGCCAAAGCCATTTTATGAACCAAAACCTGTTTAATTGTTCTTTATTATCAACAAAAGAATAATTTGAAAGATCAGTGTTGGATTTATCAAAAATTACGGGTTTGTCAACTACCACTAGATTTTCTCGAAGCTTAGCTGTATCTTGCGAAACCACCTTCCCTGTTTTGCTAATTCGCCAGTATTCATCGCCATTGATTCCAAGAGTCAAAAGAATAGGTTCAGTGGTAACACTGATGATTGCTTGATTGGGCCAGATACGATTTTGAACTTTGATCGAATCAACTTCGGTATTGAATTTTTTGGCTGTTAGAGTTAGATTAGAACCGTTAAGAAACCATAAAGAATTATTTGGTATAAGACCCAAAAACTTATCCTTATGAATATTATCAATTAGTTCAGCAGTTTTGGTTTCGTCAATGTAGGATCCTTGAGCAAAATTAACACTGTAAGTTTTGACCAAGAAAAAAGTATCAAAAAAACTTATGTAAAAAATAAAAATAGATAATATTCCCAGAACAATGTAACTCATGAACCGATTAAATTGATCCAAAACTCTGAATTTTACTAGATAATAATTAAAATTTTTGGAAAAATCCTTCATATTAAAGCCTCTTAACTCCGTAGTGAAGTTGGAAAGAGATTTGTAGCCAAATTTGAATTTTTTGGTAAATTCATTTTTTTTTCTAGGTCGAAAATTTTCTTTGATTTGGGATTTGATAAAATAATCTTTTTTGGGCTGGAATATCTTATATTTAGGATCTTCTTTGCTTTGACCCATTGTCGAAGATTTTTTAAATTTATTTTGTGATGAGTTGAGGATTTCTTTGTTTTTTTTGGGAAATAATTTGGATTGGAAAAGGTTTTTTATGCTCAAAAATAATGGATTTGATCTTTGAGTCTTGTTTCTACTCACAACCTGATTTTTTTTATGGATGGTTCGAAAAATTTTTTTAGGGTTTAGTTTTTTTTTCATCAAAGTGATTGTTAAATCTATAACTAGATTTGTTATTTTGTTATTTATTGTAAAATCAAATTAGAAATTTGGCAATTAGATATACAAATTGTTGGTGCAATTGGGAGGACTCGAACCTCCGACCTTCTGGACCGCAACCAGACGCTCTAATCCACTGAGCTACAACTGCACAATTTTTGACTTTGTTTAATTAATATTTCATACATTTATTGGTATGTCAATAGTTCGATTTGGACTTTTTTGGATTCGAAAACTACTTCTAATTGGTGTTTTATTAATAGTTGTAGTTATGGTTTTTGTCTCTTTTGATAATTTTAATCAACACCCAAACGATATAACTCAAGAGTTTTTGCAAATTACCGAGAACCCTACTCAAGTTCTTAGTAGTAGCGAAAAAAGAACCTTAAAAAGAATTACGGAGAGCAATTTTTTGAATAATATAAGTTACCAAAACCTTATTAAAGGACTGCGTAAGGTTCATATGGAAGCAGTTAGAAGAGAGATTGAAGTCCAAGTTGAGCCAAATAAAGTATACTCAACCTCAAACATTCAATATTTTGATTCCGAAAATAATGTAATTGCTGAAGTGAAACTCTTTATGGAAACTTCTAAAAAATGGTATGTGCTCAAACAAACTAAAATTTTTCACATTCAAATTGATACCAAAACTAGTTTTATTGATCAGGAAAGTTATGATAATATAAACAAAAACTTAGACAAAGTTAGAGAAGATGTCATGGATGGTTTTGAGGATTTCAAAGATAGGTTTAAGTTGAGCTTTTGATAATTTTTCTATTTTTTGTTGACATTTTTTTAATATCGAGTTAGATTGGTGTTGATATGAAAAATCAACTAACACAGTATAATTTTTTTGCTGGTTCTGAAGAAGTTATTGCTAGATTTGCTTCATTAATTGTTACGGTTATTGGTTTCTCAGTTTTCTTTATTGCTAGTGATAATATGAGCTTTTTGTGGTATGAAATAGCTTATTTGTTGGCAATATTTTGGTTCATTTATGAGCTTGTGGCGTTGATAATGTTCACACTCTTCAGATATTTTTCTAGTAATAATGCTCCAAAAGAAGTCGAAGCTGAACCCATTATGGAAGTGGCTGACGATAAATAATTTTAAATTTTTAATAAATAGTTTTGTATGAATAGAGTATTTTTAATAGGAAGATTAACTAAAGATCCTGAGATAAGGACAACCCAATCTGGATCCAAAGTAGCCTCATTTCGTTGGCAATCAATGATGGTAAGAACAAGGATGGGCAAGAAATTACTCAGTATTTTAACCTTTCTGCTTGGGAAAATTAGCTGAAGTTCTTGAAAGATATG
>JAAUSE010000035.1 GCA_012031925.1 Candidatus Altimarinota bacterium | reverse complement strand
ATTAATCACTGGTCTAATCAACCAAAGTGATCACTTCTGTCAACTCAATACCATAAGTGACTTCACAGGAATACTCAGACCAAGATCTGATAAAGAAGATGGCTCAATCCAATTTGATTTGATTCATATTCTCAGACTTGGAACAGATTATCATAGGGGTTAGTATGAGTTTACAAGGGCTATTACTATTAATCAGTTCAGAATAAAAAAACTTAGACTTGAATTACCACAGGAATAACTACAGGATCTTTTTCTGTACGAGAATAGACAAATTCTCTAGTGGCATTGCGCAGTTTGTTTCGAAGATCTGACCAATAGCTTGAAGATTTGGGATCAAGATCAATTGCGTTGTATTCTTTTTTGATAACCTCTTTCATTTCATCAAAAAGACCAGTGGTGGATTTCATATATACAAAACCTCTACTTATAATCTCGGGACCTCCTACTAGCTTTTTGGACTTGTTAACCAGAAGAACTAAAACTAGAGAGCCTTGAGTAGCCATTTGCCTTCTTTCTTCAAGTACAAGCTCACTAACAGAGCCAACACCAGTGCCATCAACTAAGATATAACCTTCTCCAACTAACTCTTCAGTAACATTAATTGAGTTGGAGGCTAATTCTATAATTCTATTGTTTTCTACAAGTAAATTTTTCTCAAAGGGAATTCCCATTTTCATACCAAGCTCTCCTACTTTGCGAAGCATAAAATGATCACCGTGAATTGGCATCAAATAGTCAGGACGAGCCAAAGAGAATAATAACTTGAGATCTTCGTGACAAGCGTGACCAGAAACGTGAAGGTCAAATTCTTTGTACATGTAGACTTCAACTCCTTTTCTGGAAAGCTTAGCAATGAGATCTTGAACTGAGTCTTCATTACCTGGAATAGGCTTGGAAGAGAAGAGAACAGAGTCACCACCTTGAAGTCTAAGCATCGGGTGCTCATCTCTAGCCATTCTAGCAAGAGCAGCATTGTCTTCACCTTGCGACCCAGTTGATAAGACACAAACTTTTTCTGGAGATAATTTGTCAGTCTCTCTAATATCCATTATCATACCTGGTGGTACTTTGATATACCCCAGCTCTGCACAAACGTTGAAGTTGTTTATCATACTTCTACCAATTAGAGCAAGTTTGCGATTGAACTTTTCACAGGCATTGATCGTGTGTTGAAGTCTAGCAATAGTAGTAGAGAAAGTTGTAACAATTACTCTACCTTGAGCTTGTTTGAAAATGTTGAAAATTGTTTTTTGGATTTCAGACTCACTAATTGCATAGCCTGGTTTGAGAATTCCAAGACTATCAGTCAATAAAAGTCTTACTCCTCCATCACCAAGCTGAGCGATTTTTCCATAATCACTTAGCTGTCCATCAAAAGGAGTGTTATCAAATTTCCAGTCTGTACAGTAAAGAATTCGTCCCATTGGGGTATCAATACCAAGACCAATAACATCAGGAATAGAGTGGTTAAGTCTAAAGGGATGAAAGGTGAAAGCTCCAAGAGTAAGAGGCTTATCCAAATCAATAATTTTTCCTTGAAATTTATTTTGCATTTCAAACTCCTGTAGTCTGTTCTTTAATAAAGCTAAAGTAAGAGGCATTGAATATATTGGAATGTCACCAAGCTTTGGTAAAATGTAAGGGGCTCCTCCAATGTGATCAAGATGACCATGAGTATATATTAGACCACGGATTTTGTGTCGATTCTGTTCCAGATAAGAAGTGTCTGGAATAATATAATCTACTCCAGGAAATCTATCCCCTCCACCAAAACCAAAACCAGTATCTATAACTACAATATCATCACCACATTCAAGTGCAGTCATATTCATGCCTACTTCGTTAACACCACCTATTGGAATTATGCGCACTTTATTCCCACTGGGATACGTTTGAGGAGCGTTGGTGGCCATTTTAATGCCATTTGATAATGTTGGATTAAGGTGTGAAATTGCAAGGTTACCTCTAGGTAATTTAGTCTCTTTAATTCTTTTGACTGCAGAAACGTTTGATAAGGCTCCAGCTAGACTAACCTTCATACTAGCGTCATCTCTTCTGACCATATAATGGGCATTTTCTACTGTCTTAGCTCTAGGATTGCCAGCGGGAGTTTCCCCTGGTCGACTCATTCGTCTTCGTGATCTATTACGATTATTTCGATTTCTGTTGTTGCTGTTTCGCGAATTATTATTCTGTCTAGATTGCCCGTTATTGGACACTCCATTGTTGTTAAACATATATTATTTTGTTATATAAAAATTAAAAAAAATTAAAAATTTTGAAAAATGTGGAAGTGGTTTTCAAGAGCGCCAATAACATACTACTGAAGAAATTATATGAAAATGTTGTGTTATTGTCTTAAGAAATTATGAACGAAAAACATAGATTTATCTAAATTTCTCGTAAATTAACACTTTGGTGTTAATTTACTGGTGCCGAAGGACAGAATTGAACTGTCGACACGAGGCTCTTCAGGCCACTGCTCTACCACTGAGCTACTTCGGCATTTTGTGTCTACTTGGTAATGACTCTTGAAGCGATTTTTGGTACAACTTGCTGGTCTTAGTGAGAATATTATTCTTTAAATCATTATAGTCAAGGTTAATTACCTCTTTGGATTTGATTTGAATAATAAGGTTAATTGATAAAGGTAATTGATTCTTAGCTTTTAGACCCTCAAAAATTGAATGCACTCTTCTTCTAATTAAGTTTCTTTTATTGGCTTTTTTGTATATCTTTTTGCCAACTATCACTAAAAGCATAAATTTATTTAAGTTATTTTTAGAAAGTCTAAGACCAAAATAATTATCGTGCATTTGACTTTTGGTTCGAAAAGCTTTTTGAATATCAATTTCTTTTACTAAACGATTTTTTTTGGGTAGCACAGACTAATAACTTAAACACTTAAGCTCCTACGGCAAGTTTTTGACGACCTTTGTGTCTTCTTCTCTTGAGAATATCAGGAGAGTTTTTAGCTCTTGCTCGAAAACCGTGCTTTCTAGCCCTTTGTCTCTTTTTTGGTTGATATGTTCTTTTCATAGCAAGTTTTGAGATTTTACTATGAACAAATTTTGGGTTTTTGTCAATTTTTTACCCGAAAGGTAGCCATTTTCTTGACAGCTAATTGTCAAATTGATTATATACAAGCTATTATGATTCATCTAAAATTGGATAATCTTAGACGTGTTAATTGTTCTTCTTTTATAGATGATATTGAGCAGAATTTTGAGAATTATCGTCAAGCAATAATTAATAAAGGACAAGGTTGGTTGAGTTTGCCTTTTGATCATGAGAATAGAGATATTGCTGAGGATTTTGCTCAATCTAACGGCGATCAATATGATAATATTGTTTTGCTGGGAATTGGTGGATCTAGTCTTGGGCCCAAATGTCTTCGTGATTGTCTTTATAATTATAAAAAGAATAAGACGAAAAGATTTGTGATTTTAGATAATATTGATCCAGATTATTTGACTAGTTGGAGTAGAGAGTTTAATTTGAGGAAAACTTTGTTTTTGGTCGTTAGTAAGAGCGGTAGAACACCAGAGACAATATCTCAATATTTGTTTTTTAGACAAAAAATTTTGGAGAATGATTTAATAGTTAAAGATCATTTTGTTTTTATTACTGACCCTATTGAAGGCTATTTGAGGACAGTTAGCCAAAAAGAAGGTATTGTGGCTTTTGATATTCCAAGTAACGTTGGTGGGAGATTTAGTGTACTTTCTAATGTTGGTTTGGTCATAGCTGAGTTCATGGGTATTGACACCAAAGCTTTGTTATGTGGTGGACAAGCAGGAATTGAAGCTTTTAAAAACAGCCCCAATGGGAAAGGGTGTTATGCTTATCAACTAGCACTGAATCAGTATAATTTGGCAGAATCTGGTCATAACATTAATATTATCATACCCTACTCTTCTAGACTCAAGATCTTTGGAGATTGGTACACTCAGTTACTTAGCGAAAGTATTGGTAAAAAGTTGGATAGAAATGGGAATATTGTTCATACAGGAATTACACCTCACGCTGCTCTTGGGGTCACTGATCAGCACTCACAGTTGCAACTTTTTAAAGACGGGCCTTGTGATAAATTGATTATCTTTATTGAGGTTATGAATTTTGAATCATCAATTAATATACCTGCTGTAGATGATGAGCTTAGTTTATACTTATCTGGAGTGGGATTTGATGATTTACTCAAAGCTGAATTAGCTGGTACTAAACTTAGTTTAACTGAGTCAGGAAAACCTAATCTATCAGTAGTTGTTGATAAAGTAGATGCTTACAATCTTGGTGAGTTATTTGTTTTATTTGAACTTGCCACTGCTTTTTTGGGTGAGCTTTATAATATTAATGCTTTTGATCAACCTGGTGTTGAGAGAAGCAAAACCTTGACTAAGGAAATACTGGAGGGTTAATTGGTCTCTTTGTTTATGTTGGTTTTCAATGCTGAGTTGAGGGTTGACTTAAGGGGTCAACTACTTGATTGTTTACGTAACCTGTATTTGATCTGGTGGGAGGCTTGGTGGGTTTTGACATGTCTAAACCAGTCTTGTTTGGGGGATTGGTTTTTGTCAGTCTGGATCTCAACTATATCACCACTTTGCAATTCATGTATATAGTTTCTAATATTTAAATCCATGGGGTATTCTTATCCTATTATGTACCGGTATATCTTCAAGTTCTAAATCTACAGCACTCATTCCATCAACAATATATTTAAGCATCATTGTCATCCATTCAAATACTGCCACTTCTGGGGCTAAGTCTGAAAGCATAATATTTACATGATGGTGAGGCTCAAAGATGGTACCTTTGTACAACTGAACCAAGTCTAAATCTTGAGTATGACAGAGCACATTATATGTTCGTGGTTTATTGTAACTAACAAAATGCTTTCCATGTGAGTAATGTTTAAGTTCGTAACTTTCACTATCAACTAGCATGCATTCATTGACTTTGATTGCACCTTCAACAGCTACAGATTGAGACCAACCAGCATACAAAAATGTAGTAAATTCTGGAAATGCTAAATATTTTTGAGATATTGCATTATTTACCTTATTCAATATTCTATCAATATCAATGTTAATTTCATCTTTTCCAGTTGATTTTAATTGAAAATTTACCCATTTGAGTAACGCCATATGTGCTGATACATAACTCATTGAAGCAACAAGTATTTTTCAAACTCAGGTGCAAACCAATATACTTCATTGCATTTTCTGGATAGTTCAGTGTCTCGAGATGTAAACAAGATAGTATGAACTCCACAATTATTTGCATACTCAATAGGGCAAATATTATCATTTCGCTTGGCTTCTTGAGTAACATGTATAACTACATCTTTTTCAGTTAGATTAGTATTTCTGACAAAGGAATATGGGTTATCGTAAAACACAGGGATATCTAAATATTTCTTGATAAGTTGTTGAGTGTATATTGCTTGTGAATAAGATGATCCACTTCCAATAATATATATTTTTCCTACATTTTGAGGTAAAGGAGTAAATGTATGTTTATAATTAAATGTATCAAGTATCGCTTGTGGGATTAAATTTACATGTCTGGAAAACTTCATATGGTTATTGGTAATTTGTCTAAAAATGGTTCTTTGGATCTTATGGTATGACTTGCTACAATCATAGCTTTTTCTACACTTTCAAGCAAAGATTTGTTGTATCCATAATGCAAAGCAATAATTGATGCTGTCACTGAATCTCCAGCACCTACAGTTGACACAATTGGTTCAGGTAGGAAATAGATTGGTAATGTTGTAGATTTACCAGATTCAGAAACAATAACACCATCCTTATCAATAGTAGCTATAAAAATACATGCAAGCTCCCTACTTAGCATATTCAAACTTACTTCAAAATTCTCAATTTTATCGTAATATGTTTTCATTAATGCGACTGTTTCAATCTTGTTAGCAATAATAAAGTCAAAATACCCTAAATATGGCCAGACACCTGTAATAGTTTTTTTTCCTGATATTTCTAAGCAAAGATTAATTTGAGGGTAGTCTTTTTTAGCCTTGATTAATTGTTGTAAAATGGTATCATTGGTAGATGAAAGTACTAGAATTGTAGAAATTTGTGAAAAATCTACACCTTCGAGTTTTTGAGATTCAAACATACCTGTGTCTGCTTTATCAAATATCGTATCTCCATGTTTATCATGTACTCCTACAAAAATACCGCCTGTTTGCTGAAGTTCGTTTGACTCTAGGCTTTCAATACCAGATTCCTTAATTTTTCCAGCTATATATTCACCAACTTCTCCTGCACCATACATGGTACAAAGAATTACTGGAAGTTTAAAAAGCTTTACTCCTTGAGTTACATTGTACCCTTTTCCTCCAATACTAAGGTTTGAATTGACTTGATTTTCGGTAATATTTTGTACAAACACCTGAACATCCAAAAAAGTTGGCCCAATTACAAGTACTTTTTTCTGATCTATCATAGGCTAAATTAAACAGTAATACTGATTTTTGGCAAGAAAAAAGATGCGAATGTGGTAACGCATCTTTAAAAGTTACTAACAATGGTTAGTTTTTAGGGGAGGTAAATGAATTTACAGCCAAGTTTTCGAGCAAACTCACCGTCTGTTTCTTGTTTATCGCCGTAGAATGTTTCTAATGATGGAATAGAAAAGAACTCGGAGGCTTCTTTGTAAGCATCGATACTCGGCTTTGCACAACCTTTGAGTCTGACTTTCTCACCAGAATGAACTGATAAAGCGTAGTCTTCACAGATAATAAAAGTAAAGTATCTCAGTAGATTTCGCATCTCGAGAAAATGCTTCACAAACTCAAGCAAGTTGTTGGTTACAATAATCTGAGTATCAACCAAATTGTTTCGTCTGATTTCATTAATGGTAGATGCAATTAGTGGAATCTCAAAAAGTGGATATTCCATCATTGCTTTAACTTTCAATTCAACTAATCTTTTTGCAAATTGATTTGGCTCTAAATTTACAGAATGGTTTTGACCAACAATCCAATGGTAAATATTTAACCCAGCGTTAAAATTAGTCATACCTGAATTACTTGGTAAATCCCAAACATTTAAGTCTGGATATCCCATTTGTTCAAGAGCTTTATTCCAACCAATTCCGTGGAGTTTACCTGTTTCAGCAATTGTGTCATCAAAGTCATAACCAGTTACCTGCGTGTAATCGGCTTTTCCAAGAAGGAATCTAACTCAATTTACAACTCGACTATCATCTTGCTTACCAAAACAAGTGACATATTTATCTATTGGTTGTATTGTAAGATCTGATCCTAATATCATCACTTCTTTGTATTCAAATCCTTTTATCTGTTTAGCAATATTGAGAATTTCCTCAAGATATACTTCAGGAATACCACAATACACATTAGAACAAACTTTTTTCATTGACTCAACTATAATCTTGAGCGAATAGCCAGTTGTGATGTTGTTATCAACAACCAACAAATTATTTTCAAGATTTAACTTTTTTAAGAAGAATCTGGGGATGATTTTTTTCAAATCCTTAACTTCAACCAAACCATTTCCATCAAGAATAGATCGTGGGATTTCACCTTTCACCATTCTGTTAAGTGAAAATATGGCAGGAACGATGTTAACGATGCTCTGAGATGGAAATACAGACATAAATCCATGCAAGGCATAAGGTATTTCAACCCCACCAAACAGTAAACTCATGCAAGTATCAAAAACACAACCACTGTTTTGAACTGACACTGCAAATCTAAGTAGATTTTTAGCACTATCAAGCTCTTTAATTTTGAGCGGATACTCAACCTCATCAAGAAGGGTTAGAAGGTAATTAAAGGAAAGAGTTCCTGTGATTTTACCATTTTCATCAAAAATGAGTCCAGCATAACCTTCCCATAATGATTTAATGAGAGAATCGAGGTAATTCCAGTTTTCCTCATCAAAGTAATCATTATCAACAAGTGATTTAACTACATATCCATGCATTACCTTTAAGGCTACACTTTTGATATGATCAACAACCAATAATACAAACTCACGAGGGATATCTTTTCGATTTCGCTGACAAATATTGTAAAATGAAATATCAGCAAGCAAATCTTTTTAATCCTATTTTTGTAATCTCCTGAATTTTCAAACTCCAGAAAATTAGAGTAGTAAACATTTCCACGTAGTGCAATACTTTTACACTGCTTTCTTGGAGAGTTATATTGAGATAATCGCTCAGAAAGATAAGAATCTACAAAATTAAGATCTGTAGGATCAATACTAGATATCAGACGTTGATAAAGTGTTTGATATTCACTTTCAACGAAGCATGGTGTACTGCAGTCATCAATTGATTGTAGATATTTATTTTGCTCAACAATGGAAAAAACTGGGTCATGTAAATTTGCAATGTTGTATTCCTTCTATAGATCATGTTCAGTGATACCATTTGCTCTAATATAATCAGTAATATCGGAATTTACACCAGGTAGGTTTTTCACTTGTGTGCTCCTCAAGAAATTATTTTGGACTTCTTATTTCTAATCATGAAATAACTATTTGGTCAAGTTGATGCTCTCTTTCACCCCTTAGAACCTGTCCCTAAATCTTTGGTCAAATTCATCCACACTACTAATATAATATGGCTATGATTCACTAAAAAGTTGCCCGTAATCGACATATTGATGTCAATTACTACTATGGCATCACTTTAAAGCTTGTTTAGTTCTCACTCATATTATCAATGTACCTGGAGTTGAAAAAGAATTTAGATAGCTTTTTATTTCATAAAAAAGTAGGGATATAGTCGAACTCATACCAAACTTGATTTGCTGTTGTAGTCAAGTAACGGTTGGTATGGTATCCTGTAAACTAGATAAGGCTACTGGTTGGAATTTGTTTAGTGCAAGTTGTCTATTGTAAGATGGGTTGACTTGAGGGGGTCAACTGCTTGATTGTTTACGTAACCTGTATTTGATCTGGTGGGAGGCTTGGTGGGTTTTGACATGTCTCAACCAGTCTTGTTTGGGGGATTGGTTTTTGTCAGTTTGAATCTCAACTATATCACCACTGTGTAATTCATTGGTTAACTTATACGGACTGTTGTTAACTATTGCTCTAACTGCATGTGAACCAATTTGTTCGTGAATTCTATAACCAAAATCAATTGGAGTTGCTCCAACTGGTAAGTCAATAACATCTCCTTTGGGTGTCATCACAAAAATCCTATCTTGAAACAGATCAAGTTTGACATGTTTGAGGTATTCTTCATTACTGATTTCAGCTTTGGATAGATCAACAAGCTCAGTTATCCATTTGAGATTGTCTGGATCAAGGAACTGTTCACCGCGAGTATTTTTGGATTGGTTTTTGTAAGCCCAGTGAGCTGCGACTCCATATTCGGCTTGCTCATTCATCTCTATAGTACGGATTTGAACCTCAAAGATTTGACCAGAATCTGGATCTTTGACAGCGGTATGAATGGATTGGTAACCGTTGGATTTGGGTTTGGTAATATAATCTTTCATTCGATCCTTAATTGGTTCAAAATTTTTATGGACTAAGCTCAGTGCATAATAGCACTCATCTATTGTTTTGGTGATTATTCTTAAAGCTACCAAATCATAAACCTGCTCAAGAGTTAGGTCTTTTTGTTTGAGTTTTTTATAGAGTGAATAGTATTTTTTGGCACGCCCTTTGAGGTTGTAATCTTTTAACTCCTCCCCTTGCAAAGCTTTGGTCATTTTAGCTATCATTGATTCAACTTGCTTTTGTCTTTTGTTAATCTCTACCTCAGAGATTAATCGAAATTCGTTGTACTTATCTGGATAAACATAAGGAAAAGCGGCATCTTCAATCTCGCCTTTAAAAAATTGATACCAAGTCTTTGAGCAATTGGAACATA
>JAAUSE010000034.1 GCA_012031925.1 Candidatus Altimarinota bacterium | reverse complement strand
TTTTTGGCACGCCCTTTGAGGTTGTAATCTTTTAACTCCTCCCCTTGCAAAGCTTTGGTCATTTTAGCTATCATTGATTCAACTTGCTTTTGTCTTTGTTAATCTCTACCTCAGAGATTAATCGAAATTCGTTGTACTTATCTGGATAAACATAAGGAAAAGCGGCATCTTCAATCTCGCCTTTAAAAAAATTGATACCAAGTCTTTGAGCAATTGGAACATAGATCTCAAGACTTTCCATAGCTATTCTTTGGGCTTTGTGAGCTGGTAAATGTTCCAGAGTTGTTAAGTTGTGAAGTCTATCAGCTAACTTGATAAAAATAACTCTAAGATCACGACTCATTGCTACAAACATTTTGCGAAGATTTTCGGCGTACCTGTCTTCACCTTGGTATTTTAGTTTGCCTAATTTAGTAATACCACTTATCAAAAAAATTACTTCTTTGGTAAAATTTTGCTCTAAGTCTTTGAGAGAAACTTTAGTGTCTTCTGGGACATCGTGCAGCAAACATGCAGCCAAAGTGTCACTGTCTAACTTCATTCGGGTTAAGTAGAGGCAAGCACAAACTGGATGAACAATATAAAACTCTCCGCTTTTGCGTCTTTGATCCAAGTGAGCGTCCACCATTTGAAAAAAAGCTAACTCAACTGTTTCTTTTTCTTGAGTGATAAGATATTGGATGTTTGGAACCAAAAGCTGCCATAATTGTGATGCTGCTAATTGATAGTTGTTTGGATCAATGTTTTTGATGTTCATTGTGTTGGATGTTTTTGTATTTTTGGATAATCGTCAATTTGACAAACTAAGGGTTTAGTGATAATGGCTAAATATTGCAACTTTAATGATATGTTGAGGATAAAAAGATGAAAGATAAAATTCTTAAAGACTGGTCAAAGATTGCTTATTTTTTGAGAGATGCAGGCTATAGCTGTAGAGATGTTGAGATTTTGGAGATTATTTGTTTAACTAATGTTCAAAAGGCTGCTTGTATGTTTAACAAGTCAAGGGAAGCAATGACTAGAAAATTGAGCAGACAATACAAAACAACATTTGGATTTGAGGAGTATTCTTTAAGTAAATTTTGGAGATTTTTAATGAGTTATGATTTGTCAGATTATGATAAACTTGGGAAATACCCTAGATCCAATGCCCAAAAATTACGGATTGGGTTTGTTGAGAATATCACAAAAAAAATTTGCATACCCTCATGGTAATGACATAATGAGAGACTATATTATTGAAGAAATGAATAAAATGCTGGCCCAAGATTGTGATGACTATTGGTTTGTCAAAGAGCTTTTTGCAGGTAAACTTGCTAACGCTTTTGAAATTATCGACTAAAACTAAAAACACAACTATGATTGTATAAAAGTTTACTTAGTGATTTTTGTTAAAAATACTATCAATCCTGTCTACCACAAAAACCCTCACTAATTACAGTGAGGGTTATTTTTACTCGACAATTACTTTGGTAATTTTTTCAAAATTAATCCAGCCATCTTCTAAAGTGTTTTGCATCACTTCAACGCTTGTTGAATTTATTTTGAGTGAATCATTCTCAAGGCAAACATCATCAACTAAACATTTATAACCATCGATAATGACAAAAATTCTTTGATTAGTTTGACCAAATCTATTAAGTAAACCAAGTCGTTTTTCGGCGTATTTATAATAATTGTGATATGTTTTTTTGTTGGGTTCAAAGTAATAGTTTGATGGTTCAATCTTAAAATTATTTATTATTAAGATCGCTTTAACCTCAGCTAACAAAATAAACAAATTATCATTGTACAGCCTACGATGGTGGTTAGGACTACTTACTAATTTCAAGTAACTACCATTTTCAAAATAAAAATAGCTTTTTACTCTATAGTAATAATCACTATTGTCAACTCTGGAGACTAAAGTTGTACCAGGTCTGTGAATATTCTGGAGAATCAATTTTTCTTTTGTGGATAAGGACTGTAGATCAAAATTCATTTGTTTCACCTAATCATCAAAGTTCAAATAGACAATATTTGTAAAATTGTCAAGCTATTATAGCACCACCAAGCATTTGCTCTTTATTGTAAAACACAATTGATTGACCTTTGGCTACCGCTCTGATAGGCTCATCAAAATTAACCTTTAGTTGTTTATTTTCAAAACACACTACACAATTAAC
Organism: Candidatus Altimarinota bacterium; assembly: GCA_012031925.1. Taxonomy (GTDB): domain Bacteria; phylum Patescibacteriota; class JACMRA01; order JACMRA01; family JACMRA01; genus JAAUSE01. The sequence continues at coordinate 7,759 of JAAUSE010000034.1, read as the reverse complement.
TGGTTCTTGTCTGTATCTGACTTGTGCTTGACATTGGATCGTGGACTTATTGTTTGTTTCAACAAACCAGTTTGGGTTATGGGCAACAAGAGAATTTGAGTAAAGATTTGAGCTGATATTGTTTTGATGAGCAATATAAACAATATTATTATCTATATCAATTGAAGTTACAAACCAAGGTCCTCCACTCAAACCAAGTTGATGTCTTTGTCCGATTGTGTATTGAAAAGCTCCACTGTGTTTGCCTAAAATTTGGTTGTTTTGTATGTCTACAATATTACCTTCATGCACTCCCAAAACTTGGATCAGTAGTTTTTTCATTGGTGTATGGCCGATGAAACAAAGACCTTGAGAATCTTTTTTGTTGGCGGTGATTAGATTATATTCTTGAGCTTTTTGGCGAACATCTTTTTTGGATTGATATTCACCAATTGGAAAATAGTTTGGTTCAAAAATTCTTTGGGAACTCGATTGAGAAAATATGACTGATCTTTATTAGAATCTTTAGCACGAAGAATTGTGAGGGGATGTTGATAAACTCTAGCATAATGTCCAGTAGATACCAAATCTGCGCCAAGATCAATAGCTCTTTGATAAAACATACCAAATTTGATTATAGAGTTACACATCACATCTGGGTTGGGTGTAAGTCCTATTTTGTATTCATTAATCATGTAATCAACTACCCCTTGCTTGTACTCTTTTTGAAAATCCCAAACAAAAAAGGGAATACCTAATTTGGATGCTACTAAAGCAGCGTCCTTGGAATCTTCTTCCCAAAAACACCCATAAATATCTTGACTAAGACTCATTGACTCAAGCTGATCAATAGACCAACATTTTATAAATACACCGACAACATTGTACCCTTTTTCAAGAAGAGTAGCTGCTGCCACGGAAGAGTCAACCCCACCTGAGAGCATAACGAAAACGGTTGGTTGAGAATTCATTTGACAACTAATAGCACAATTCTTTTGATTTGACAATTACAAAATAACAAACTTAGATCCAAGTTCATTTGGAGAGGATAAATTGTGAATATCATTGGCAGTATAATTATATATGGGATTTGTGTTTTTATAACACTTATTTTGGTTGGAGGGCTCATTGCACTGATGACCTCCAGGCCATAAAAGTAATCTATTGATACACAGATCTTGTACTAGATTGGGCTGCGAATAATAACGCAGCCTTATTTTTGAGCTTTTTTCTGCGTTGAACAATTTTGGATGTTCGGTTTTTTTTGGTGCTGCCTTGATCTGGATACTTGCCTCCATAGCTTTGGGAAGAGATGTTAAGTAGGATTCCAACACTAGCTAGGTTGAGAACGATTGAAGAATTTCCAGCTGAGACAAAAGGAAGTGGAAGTCCTTTGAGAGGGAGGAGTCCAAGATTCCCCGATATGTTCAAAAATGCTTGAGAAACTATCCAGACACTAATACCTACCGCCAAAGTCTTTCCTCCAATATCAGGTGTGTTTTGAGCAATTTTGAGGCCTCGATAAAATAGAAATAGATATAGCGAGGTGAATATTATTGTGACAATGAAGCCCATTTCTTCAGCGATAACGGCAATTATAGAGTCAGTAGAAGATTCCAGAATCAAGTTCTGTTGTTTGGATGAGGAATGACCATAGCCCTGCCCCCAAAGACCACCGTTAACTATTGCGTTGCGGACTTGGTCAATCTGATACGTCTCAGCATCAACGTGATTTGGATTGATTACCGCCAGAACACGTTCACGCCTATAGGGTGTGGCCACTGAGGCAATAGCTCCAAACAAAACCACTCCAAGGGTTAACGTTGTTAGGATTTTTTTATCAACTTTACCTACTGCCATGGCTGCAAAAAGGATTATGAAGAGAAGGAGAATTGATCCCAAGTCTGGCTGAATAAAGATCAAAATTGCTGTGAAAACAAATGCGTAAAGAGGTTTTTTGAGATCCAACAAAGTCATTTGCTTGTCTGCGAATTTGTGAAAAACGCTGCAAAGTAGATCAACAAAGTTAGTTTGGCAACCTCACTGGGTTGAATGTTAATAAGTTTGAGATCAATCCATCTAACTGACCCATTAGCAATGTGTGGTGAAATCGGCAACGAAGAGAATTGATCAATAAAGAGGATTGCATTGTATGGTGATAGACCTGCTATTCTTATCCAGGCTGCAAAACCTCCCAGAAACATAAGCATTATCAAAGTTACCCAAAGAATTGGATTCTTGTACCTGAAAAGAACTTTGTAATCTAATCTAGCTAAGATATAACACAGAACCGCTCCAATCCAGACTCCAAAGATTAATTGCTTGATGAAATCACGGTGAAAACTTGATTTGGTTTGGACAGATAAGGTGCTAGCCAAAAAAGCCAAACCCATTGCACAGAGCAAGCCAACAATTGTCAAAAGAATCCAATCATAACCTAAATTCTTAAGTCTCTGTTTGCTAAAAAACGAACGGTCAAAATATTTTTTGGTGTAATCTTTCATCTATGGCTTTGTAGTTGAGCGAATTGTTGGTCAATTGTTTTGAGATGTCAAACTGGTTCCAAACCAAAATGAAAAAGGACAAAAATAAATTTTTACTGTTAGTCACTAATTAGCTTATCAGTAAACTATTTATAATACCAGTTTTGTTTTTGGATAAGATTTTGGATGGTTTTTTGATCTTTTGGTTTTTGAAATTCACCTTTGATTATTTTGGCAATTACCCTACCCAATTCTACAAAATCACCTTCTTGTAATCCTCTACTTGTTAGTGCTGCCCCACCAAGCCTCATACCGCTTGGCCTCCATGGTGATTTGATGTCTTTGGGAATTGGATTGCGATTGGTTATTATGCCGAGTGACTCTAACTGGTTTTGAAGCTCCAAAGAATCCACATCAATTGGTAATTTGATCAGACAGAGGTGGTTTTGGGTTGGAGAAACAATATCAACTCCATTTTGTTGCAAAGAGTTTTCCAAGGCTTTGGTATTACTTATAACAATCTTGATATATTCTTGAAAACCAATTTTATCTGGGTACTGATTATCACCAAGCACTTCACTTAGACAATTACCAACTGCAGCAATTTTGTTAAAATGAGGGCCACCTTGAAGACCTGGAAAAATAGCTTTGTTGATAGTATCGATATATTTGTGCTTGGCAAAAAGAAGTGCACCCCTTGGACCACGCAATGTTTTGTGAGTAGTTGTAGTTACAAAATCTGCACCATCAAGGCCTACACCAAAAGGAGAGCTGTGCAAGTTAGTTGCTACCAAACCACTAATGTGAGAAATATCAGCTAGAACTAATGAATTATATTTGTGAGCTAATTTAATAAGCTGGGGAAAATCAAATTGTTTGGTATAGGCAGAAAACCCAATAATTGTTAGTTTGGGTTGATGTTTTTTTAGCTGCTCTTCAAAATTATCCAAGTCTAATTCGAAATCATTACTTTTGGTCTCTCTCAAATGATAATTGATATAATTAAAGAACTTGTTGTAAACACTGGTGCTGTGAAGATGGGAAAGATGTCCACCTTCTTGCAGACTAAGTGACAGAATTGTATCTCCTGTCTCTAACATACTCATATATATTGTTCCATTGGCGGGCGAACCAGAGAGAGTCTGTACATTGACAGAATACTCTCCAGTAGAATCAAAGACTTGAAGGGCTAGATCTTGGACTTTTTTCTCAAGAATATCTGTATATGTATTGCCAGCATAGTATCTTTTGCCAGGGTAACCTTCACCATATTTGTTGGACCAGACACTACCAAGAAGTTGCAGTGTTGTTGGAGATGGAAAGTTCTCTGATGCAATTAGGTTGAGGGTGTTTTTTTGCCTGTCGAATTCTTGCTGGGTTAGTTCTAAAAATGTATTCATATCTATGCTATTTCTTTTTCTAAAAATATGATGATGTCAATAGTTGACAAAAATGATTCCCACAAGCTTCGTATACACAAATATATAGTTACATTACTGATCAAATTGATTATTACAACAATTCAAGATTCCATACCAGTATATGAGATAAACCAGCTAGATTCTGGAGGAGGTTTATGCAGGGATTGAAAGAGAAAAAAGTGTCTTGATTTTTGGTACCTTGACAATCAGTTGACCATGCTTGATTGGGCTTAGTCAGTTTGTTTTCTTTGATAAATATTTTGAGTTGATTGGAGTTCTTTGATGGTAGGTTACCTATGTCATCTTTTTTAGTCTGAAATCTTGGTTTTTTGTAGTTAGGAAATATATTGTATATTCTCATAATCCTCCTTGCTTTGTTATCACTCCAGCCAAAGTAAATAGCTACTCTTCTGTGACCATAAAAGGGATGTTTAGCTAAGAGCTCTTGTATATCTGTAGCTGCTTGTTTATCTGAGTTGTCTTTGACTCTCTTGGTGTACAAATTACTCCTGTGAATACTGAGGATTTTACACAGAAGGGATTTGTTAACTAGAGGGTTATCTCTAATAGTTACTCTAGCTAAAGTAAGTTTTTGTTTGGTAGGTAGTTGACCAATCTCAAAACAGTTTATCTTTTTTTTGTTTAGCTTATCAACATCAATTGTAAGTCTACCTATCAAGTCTATGAGTTCTTGTTTGTCTCGTTTGAGCCTAGTGTTTTCAAGAAGGAGTTTTTGTTTGTCAGTATCTATTCCTGTTAGGGCTTGGTTGTCCTCTTTGAGCTATTTGTAGATTGTGTTAGGGTTTAGCTTGTATTCTATAGCTAATCGACTTACTGGTACTCCATCATCTAGGAATGATTTGAGGATCAGGGCTTTGATTTCTGGACTTGTTGGTTTGCCTTTCATAAGTTATTGTTATTGGTTAATTCTAGTAAATATTTAACAGCTTTCATTGATTGAATCTTAGAATAGACTGTGTTGTCTAGAATAGTGGAGGCGTGTCATATGATAATTAAAAGTTGGTAGTATAAGATTCATAATATTAAATACTTGTCATATATTTATTCATGTCAACCACAAAGAATTGATTTGCCATAAAACAGATTATTCTATATACTCACACCATAGGAATAAATATAGATAAATATGAGGCTTCTTCCAATCATAAAAACAACATTATTTTTGAAAAACGATTAAAGCGATAACAGCGACCCGAGTATACCTATAGTTTGGAATTTTGGGGTACAATAAAACCCCAGATCGATTAAGAAATGGGGATAAATCTGTATAATTCAAAGCCATATAAACTAATCATATATTGGAGTTAATGAAGTCGATAATATTCTCAATATTGTCATCAATTACATCAAATCTATTTAGTAAGTGTCTGTGTTTTTCAAACAACTTCAACTCATCATCCATTGCCTTAACTCGCAGTTCTATTTTTTCCTTAGTCTCACCTCTATTTGTAAGTCTCTTTCGTACAAGGGATGGTTGGGACGGGTATAAAAATATTGGTAATACATTTATATTCTTATCATTTAATCCAATTATGTTCCATAATGAACACACGCAAATACCATCATTCTTTAATAGCTTGTTATACAAATAGTGTTCGTTAAATCCATAATAACAACTATCAAATTCACTTATTCCTACGAACAAATTTTTATTATCCTCAAAATAAGATTTTTCAACAAAAAAATAATCAACAGCATTTTTTTCACCAGATCTTTCTAATCTTGTGGTGGTTTGAATAATATTTTCAAAATTGTCTTGTTTTAAAATTCTAGATTTCAGATAAGATTTACCTATACCTGATGGACCACATATCACTACCAATGTAAACATTAGTCTCAAAAGAAAAACAACTAATTGACAATATCACAAAAAACAACAAATGTCAACAATATGCCAGAAGTATTAGATATAACTAATTCATTCAATAAAGTTATTGGTAAAGAAGATAGAGATATAGCACACAAACAAGGTTTGTGGCACAGGACGGTTAATTTTTTACTGATAGACTCTAGTCAAAACCAGATACTTTTTCAAAATAAGAAAAATAAACCAATTGATGAAAAATTCTTTGTCCAGATAAACGGAGGTCACCTACAAGCTGGAGAAACATTAGAAGATGGATTTAGAGAGTTGGAAGAAGAAACTGGAATTCCAAAAGATAAAACAACATTCACGTACGCAGGTGTAGTCCCCACAGCAGTAGATTTTGGCACAGACTTTATTCTCCGAGAGTTTATGTACTATTATGTGGCTGATGTAAAAAACCTCAATCAAGAATTATCTGCTAATATGCCTTCCGAAGAGTCTAAAGCATTTATAGGTCTAAACTATATCGATGCATTTAACATGATAGTAGAAGAAAAAGCCGCAAATATAAGTGCCTACAAGATAACCAAAGATAATATTGAATCCGATCTATCTTTACAAAAAAACCATTTCAAAAATTTTACTGATGATAACCTATACAAAAGAATATTCTCATTTTTGATTAGGCATAACAATGGTAACAGCAAGATGCCATTGTAAGGTTGTTTGACATTATAGTTTTTTTATGCTATTTTAAAGCAGTCCCAAAGTATATTTAGAGGTAAATTGAGTGATTGGAGAATTTATAAGGCAAGATGAAACTTGGTTGACCATAGATCCTATTATCGGATGTTCAATGGATTGTAAATATTGTTTTTTACAAACATACAATCAAACCCCAAAGCCTGGTAAAGAGTATCTTGAACCTGGTGAAATGATTGATGTTCTGTGCAAATCAAATCTGTATAACCCAGGCAAAGTAATTATGTTAGGGAGTGAAACTGATTTTTTCATGCACCGTAGAAATGTAAATTACTTAAAATCATTTTTAACCGCCTGTACAGATCGTAATTTGAAGAACAAAATTGTTGTAGTTACAAAAAATGAAATTGATGACAGTTTTATTGATTTCATAAATTCACTAAAACATGTTAATTTAACAGTGTATTTTAGTATATCGTGGCTACCCAAAGAAATTGAACCAGGGGTAAATAGGCTAAAACTCATTCAAAGTTTAGAGAGGGTGAGTCAGGCAAATATTCCGACAGTTCATTATTGGAGACCCTTTATTCCACAAAACTCAAGCATAGAAATTATAAGTGAAGTTCTAAAAACTGTAAGCCAGTTTACCAATATATCTGTCATATCAGGTCTTAAACTAAACCCTTCAATTAAATCTAAAATGGTTACATACTGGCCACAGCTAAGGAAAATTCAAGATTCTGATTTGCACAAAATATCTAATATTTGGCCAAAAGGGGTAAAAAATGTAATTAAGTCTATTGCATCAGCATATTTCCCTGAGCATAGAATATTTGAAACGAACTCTTGTGCAATTTGTTCAATTGATTCAATTCCTGATTATAATCAAGTTTTTGAGACTGCATATTGTACAAATAATATATGTGGTGACAAACAAAGAAAGATGTGTAAACAAAATGCACATTCTAGCTCTTCCGAAGAGGAGATTGAGATCGAGCTTAGGCATATTGAATATAGTGGAAGATATGAAGTCAAAAATAGACAACTAGTGCTAATGGATGATATAGAGCATGGCCAATATATTCATCTAAGGCATTCCTTAAAAATTCCAGTTACTTTCAAAAGTGCATTCATGAGTAATCATGAGTGGTCTGGTATTGCAGTAGGTAATCAAGAAGTAGAAATCTAAAAAGTTCTGATAGGAGAAAATTATGGAAGCCGCTTCACTCAGTTTTGTAGTCAGGACCGCAAAGGAGTTAAAGAAAAGAATTCAGAAAAATTGAAACACAGCCGTGGACTTCTTATGCTTATTCCATGGAGATAATTGTTCAAGTTGGTCATCTTGC
>JAAUSE010000005.1 GCA_012031925.1 Candidatus Altimarinota bacterium | reverse complement strand
ATTTAATGGCTCTGTACAATACGAATTTATCTACCACAATTTAGACACCCTTTTCTTAAAAGACCTAACTAATTTCAATCGAAAACTTATGCAACACCTTGTATGGTACAACACCAAAAGACCACACCTATCTCTTGACTTAAAATCACCCTTGCAATATGTACTTGATAACGATCAAAATTCCAGAATGTGGTGGACGAGTACAGGGTTTTGACATAATGATTTCAAAAATTTACAATTCTTTTTGGCACAAAAATATCCCCCACTTAAAATTAGGCAGGGGAGCGATGATGTTGAAAGCTCAAATGAGTACAAGCGAAATAAAATGCAAAAAGCATAATACTCGCAATGTGAAATCCGAATCACCACCTAAATATTATACCATATAAACAACTATTTGTCAAGGGTTTTGGAAGAGTTTAAAATTACTTTTGAATATGATTTATTGTCATTGCGGACTTGATCAGCAATCTATTTTGGTGAGCCTGGTTTTTGTAATAGCTATCCCCTAACTATAAGACTAGGTTAATTTTTCTTTTGACTTCTTAACTGCTTAAACTTATCAATTAATTATCTAAAACTTCATAACTCACTTTCACTAAACCTTTTTTAGATTTGATTTTTCTTATGTTTACTTTACCTATTTCGTTAAGGTTTTGGACATGTGTTCCGCCACAATGGCAAGGTTTGTACCCTTCAACTGTCATCAACCTTTCTGGCTCAACTGATTTTTGAAATAATTGATAACTAATTTTTGAATCTTTGTTCACAATTTTATTGATTTCAGTATTAAGATCATTAATATAATCGGATGGATTTTCTAACTCACCTATATATTGAACATATGGACCTTGCGGGAAGTGATAACCTTTATCAGCTTCAATATCAAGGTTTAGATTTTTAACCGCTTCGTCAATTATATGCCCAGCTGTATGAATTCTTGCGTGTAGCTTTCTTAATTCAGCATTGATTGAAACCTCTACTTTATCATTAACACCAACTCCTTCCAATGAATCTACAAAGTGATAGACTTTTCCATCAATCTTTTGACATTTTGTTACATTGTATTCATTTGAATCGGACTTGATGACACCAACATCTGAAGGTTGCCCTCCGCCTTGTGGATAGAAAACTGTTTGATCAAGTATAATATAATCGCTGCCTTCCAAATTACCAACTTCTAGTACATTTGCTTCACAATTATAAAGGTATGTGTTATCCTCAAGTGATAGAAGCCTTGTTGATCCAGAATAAAACTCGGAAATTTCATTTTTTGTTGGAGCACCGGAAGAAGACCAGAGTTCAAATTCTTTAGTAAGCTCTTTGACGGCTTTGATTTTGCCAAAGACTAAAACCCCACGAAATTCTATATCTTCAATGTTTTTTATAGCATGAGCTTCCATTACTTTGGAATCATCACTGGAGTCTAGCATATCTTTGGTAAAGGTTGCTACAGATAGACCTAACTCTTCAGCTTTTCTTTTGAGTTCGAGAATTTTGGCAGAGGAGTCTGTTTGCTTGATGACAATAGCGTTTTGGATGTTCATTAGAATCTGCTCACCATCTTGTGAACGCGATGAATTAGAGAAGAAAAGACTCTGACCTACTCTAGCTGCAAAAGCTGCTGACAAGTGAGAGGCTGCGTTGATTTGCTCCCATAGTTGAATATCTTCGTTCTTTAACAAAATCGAATGAGCCACTTGGGTTTCTTTTTCTTTGCCAACTTTGTTCTCTTCAGATCTCATCAGAGGGAATGGAGTGGTTTCTCTAATTGGTTTGCCTAATAAGACGCTAAAAAGCCTTTCAGAATAAGCGAATCCTGCTGTTGGTGGCATACCGATCTCAAGGGCTTGGACATAGTCACGATCTAACATCATCGCTTCTCCATCCCCTGCTTCACGAAGTCTTTGCTGCTCTTGAAATCTTTCCAGCTGATCTACTGGATCATTGAGCTCAGAAAAACCATTGGATAACTCGCTTCCATATGCAATTAACTGCATTCTTTCAGTCAGTTCTGGATTGTCTGCTTTGCGTTTGGCCAGTGGTGAAACCTCTATTGGAAGATCTATTAGCCAAACTGGTTCAATACATTTTGGACGAGCGGTTTTTTTGTAGATTAGATCAATCAATCTGCCCTTACCTGCTGACTCTTCATATTCCAACCCAAGTGAAGTTGCTAAATTTTGTAGTTTTTCCAAAGTATCATACTCTGCTAACTTGATTCCAGCGTATTTTTCTACAAAGTCGTAGTATTGAATTCTGTCCCATTTCTTGGACCAATCAACAGTTTTGCCATCGTGCTCGAGCTCCATAGTGCCAAAAGTTTCTCCAATCACATATTTGGTAAGCTCCTCACAATAGTCAATGAGATCATTATAATCAGCATAAGCCCAGTAAAATTCCATCTGAGTGTACTCCTGAAGATGTTCATCATCGATACCTTCGTTGCGAAAATTCTTATCGATATCAAAGATTTTTTCAAAGCCTCCAACTATCATTCTTTTTTGGTGAAGTTCAGAACTGATTCTAAGATAAAAATCCTGATCAAGAGCATTATGATGAGTGACAAATGGCTCCGCTTCAGCCCCTCCAGTGGTTTCCTCTAGAGTTGGCATACTTACCTCCAAGAACCCATTGTTGATCATAAACTCACGGGTAGCAGACCAGAACCGACTTTTTTGGACAAACATTTGTCGAACCTCTGGATTGAGCTTCATATCTATATATCTATGACGATATTTTTGCTCTACATCTTCAAGTTGATCTGGTAGCGGTCGAATAGATTTAGTTAAGACTTTGATATTTTTGACAAACAGACTTGGCTCTCCTGATTGCGAATAGTCTAATCGACCTGTGGCTTGGACATAATCACCTTCTTCTACGATAGATTTGAAATCTAGATAACTTAATGAATCACCCTCAGCTTTTACTTCATCAACTTTGAGCAAGAACTGAAAACCTTGAGGATAACTCATATCTTCTACACTCACAAAAGTGATTTTGCCAGACCCTCTTTTGGTTTTGATCATACCTGCCAAAGTTACTTCTTGTTCTTTGATTAAGGCTGGTTTGTGCTCTCCTGCAAAATCTGCTTCTTGAAAATATTCATCAATTAGGTCTAATTTTTGAGTATCGTTGTAACCTTCTTTGGAGTCTAAAAATTCTTTGATTTCTTTGATTATACTACGACGAACTTGGATGTACTGTTCAAAATTTTGATAGAGGATAGCACTATCTTCTTGGCTATCAATCCATTCTTTGGTATATTCTTCAGCCTCATCTAAAGAATCTTCTGCAAAGGCTTGATGAACGATCAAATTAGCCAGAACTGCTTCAGATTGAAATTCCAGTCTAGCATCAAGATTGTTTTGCATATCCCAAATCCGCCCAGGAAAGTCATTTTTATGAACAAAATCAAACCAAAAAGTAACAAATTCAAGATTAAAGTCTCTTTTAGAAAAGGATGGAAAAGGATTTATTCCAAGTTTTTGGAGTTTTTTCATTTTTTCTATTCTAAGTTTTCTCTGAGTATCTACAGAAGAATAAGATGTGTTTTGATTGTTAGATTGATTCATAAGTATCTATTTGTTGGGCTAATATTTCTTAAGTATAGACTTTTTGTCAAGCTAAATTAATTCTTGGTTATAGGTTAATTGAACCATAAGATTGAGTTTAATTTTATAGGTTGCTATAGACCTCTTTGTTCTTAATATAGTCGAACTACATTAAACCATTACACTCCTGTACAGTACTGAAGATATAGACTTACAAATTGTTGGATCAGTTTTGTGACCACAAAAAAAGACCCTGGCCTTCTACTGGTTAGAGAAAAAATTAAGGCGGGTCTTTAAGTTATAACCTGTTCTTCGAAAGAATAGCCGCTTTAGCAGAAATTCTTATCAAAAGATAGGAGAGTTTGGTATGACACTACCTGTTCACCTATCTGAATTTTTTATATTTTTGTAGAATATTGGAATATCGATTAGGATATTAAATTTTTATTTTTGTTTGTGCTTCCAGATGTGTCGATCCTACGAAAGCCAAGTAGATAGGTGAATATATAAACCAACTACTTGGTAATTGTTTTATATATTAGGTGTGTTCACTGTGTAAAACTTCTCAAGTTGCTATTGCTGTCTTGATGAGTATATTGTACATAATTTTTTTGAGTATGTCAACAATTTTCATGTTATGAGTTATATGTGGCTATGTATATGGCTGTTTTGGAGTTTTTTTTATTTTTTTGTGTATAAACTACTTATGCACAGTTTTTTGATATTTTTGAATAACATTCTGTAATTAAAGATCTTCTTGAAATATTATAGAACTTTATTGAATAACAAAAAACTATCAATAAATTTTATATCGATAGTCAGGTAAGGTAAATTTCTTGAGGCTATTTAATAACCAAAAATTTCTGGTAACAGTAATTCGTTGATGATTGTTCCTGTTACTCCAAGTAGTACTCGTTTGCCAGTGTTGTCTTCATAATAACCGTAGTTATTAGAATAGGGAACGTAGTAGCTGGTATTATTGTAGTTGCAGTAGTAGTTGTTATCTTGAGGATGATAATACCAACTTGTTGGACAATGTTTTTGGTTACGTTGATTGACAATTGGAAAATAGTTTTGGTAACTGCGTCTATTGTTCCAAAAAATGTTAGAGTGATTGAAGTATCTGTGATTTCTTTTTATGAACACTTTGTGGTTTTGCTTTTGTCTGCGATGCCACTGATTTTGATTCCAATTAGGATGTCTCCAATTAATCTTATTTTGATGTTGCCATCTTCGCCGATTGTATTCGACTTTATGTTGTTGTCTGCCTTGTTTATCCCATTGCCACTTTTGGTTACTAATAAGATCATTTTTTGATGAACTATTTGAACCGTTTGTGCTTTGTTCAGCAGCAATACTTGGTGTGACTGTAAAAACAATAGCAGTTGTTACTAACAGACTTGCTAATTGCTTAGCTTTGTTATTCATTATATCTTACTCCTAAGAACAACTATCAAATACGGAACTTTCCGTGGAGGAATTACATAAAAAATTTAAAGATTTGTCAATTGAATTTTGACAATTAAACTATTTAGGGTGTGTTTATCTTTTTGGAATCAAGAATATAATCAAATATTAGTTAACTAAAAAAAGATGAGACTAGCTCATCAAATAGTTCAAAGTGATATTTCTTCTAGAAAAATCTTGGCAATTGTGTCAAAATAAATGATATTTTTTGTATTGAGATTTTGAATAATTTCCCAAACATCAATTAACAAATTATAATCATCATCAAGCTTCACTTTTTGTAAAATTTTTTGTATTTTTTCTAAAGTATTATTTTTATCTTCAGTACTGCAATCTATGGAATCAAGCAGGTTTTTGGAAAAACCTTGTATGTAAGTTTGGAGTAAAACAATTTTGCTACTCACTCCAATTGTTTCATTCAAATGCCCAATATGACAACTAATAAATGTTGAGTTGGTGTACAAACTATTGTCAACCCTTGATTCTACAGCTCTCATCAATTTAATCTCCAAAGATTTGCAATAGAATAAAGTTGAATGTATTAATTGTCAATAGTTTGTTTTGACAATTTTTTGATGAAAGTTTACTATCAATTAAGGTTATGATAACATCAACTAGAAGCGAGATTTTTAACTTTATTAACCAAAATAATGGAGTAAGGGTTAAAGACCTTACTAGCCATTTTAAAATTTCTCCACAAATTGTCCACAGGCATCTCAATAGACTCAAAAATGAAGGTAAAATTAGAAAAACTGGTAAACCGCCAAAAGTTAGCTATCTGCCAGCCAACAAATATACGATAATTAGTATTGAAAAGAAGAATAAGAAACAAATTAGAGATGTGATTGATGAAAATATTCCTGAATCTCAGACAGTAATTACGATATAAGGTTTTTGATGTGTTCAAATTCTTTTTTTCTATGGGAAAGACTGATAGTCGGTTACCTCTTTGCAATAGTCTCATATCTTTGAGAATTGAGTCATTTTTAATATCATCCAAACTAAGAGGATTTTTGGCTTTGGACACGAATCTAACATCTACTAGCTGCCATGTTGGATTATTTTTGGATGATTTTGGATCGTAGTGTTTATCTTTGGGATCGAACTGGGTTGGATCATCATAAGGCTTACTGTCAACTTTGGCAATACCAGCAATGTGTGGTGGTTTGGAGCTAGAGTGATAAAACAGAATCAAATCCCCTACTTTCATATCATCTCTCATAAAATTGCGAGCTTGATAATTGCGTACACCGTCCCAATGCTCGACTTTATCTCTTTTGAGATCGTCAATGGAATAGTCTGATGGTTCGGATTTGATAAGCCAATATTTCATAGATTGATTCAAAAAGATTATTTACTAATTGGCAACTTCGAAAACTTGCCGACTGTGAATTTGTGGTGTATACTAAGGGTATAAAAATATTTATACAAAAACAAAAATGTCCACACAGTCTAAACCACTTTTTAAAGAAGATTTTGATTACATTGAAGCAGATCAAGAGGTTATAATTCCTGAAGAAATACAAAAATCATACCAAGCAAACAGCCAGTATCAGAAAAGGGTTGAGTTCTTGAGATCTCAAATGGAAAAGGAAACTGCTCAAAGCCCTCAACCAAGTTTTGATACTTTTATATCACCAGAATTAAGTCACAAAGATAGTTATTATGACCAAAACAAAGACTCAATAATTATTACAAAACCCACATTTAATCCTCAAAATGGAGAAATAATCCCTACCAAAAAGAAAAAATTCAAAAAAAGATATTGGATTGCTGGTTTGGTTCTATTGTTCGCATTGTTGATTGGAGTTGGTGGCGGGAACTCAAATAGTATTCAGGATGCACAGGCTGGATCCAAGAATGAGTTTAGTTTGGAACAAAAAAGAATTGAAGAACTCAAAGCTCAACAAAAATCAGAGGGAGATGCTAAGCTGGCCGAACGAGAATCTAAAAAGGAGGAGGTTGCCAAACTAAAAGCAGAGAAGGTAAAAATCCAAGCAGAAAAAGAAGCTGAAGAAGCTAGAATTGCTGAGGAAAAAAGAATTGAAGAAGCTAGAATTACTCAAGAAGAGATGGAGAAAAAAATTGAAGAAGATTCTGCAGCGGACAAAGCCATACAGCAAAATACTATACAAGGCCACGCCCCTGCACCAACATTCAACCCTGCACCAACTCAATAAAAGGTATGATTTTTGTTGACATATTGGGGAGTGTTTAATATAAATTCTTGGTTCTTTTTGTCAAAACGTATGATTGAACTTTGGAAAAATTGGCAACTAAACGTCTCAGCTTTTTGCATTGGTTACTTGAGTCTTAGTCTATGCTATGAATTAGCTTATTTTGGAAATATTAGTCCAAAGAAAAGGTACTTTTTTACTAAAGTGAGTGATTTAGAATTAAAGAAACTTATAGCAAAATATGAACAAGTTACTACATATTTTGGTGTTTTAGGAGTTGGCTTTTTTTTGGTTACTTTGTTATGGGTTAAGAGCTGGCAATGGATTAACTATTCAATATTTTGGTTCTTTGGAGTTCAGCTCCGCAATATTTTGGCAAGAATATTGTTAGATTCTCAAAAAACAAAAAACTAACTCTATCAAATGATAGAGATTTTTTATTGATTAAAATATATATAAGTTGCTTTACTGATGGCATTAATCTCACTAACTGCTTGAGCTGGAGTGCGGTTTTGGTTGAGAGTTACAATAATAAAATCTCCTCCTGGGCTACTTACATAACCAGCATCATGATAGACACCAGCTAGGTTGCCAATTTTATGAACTATTTGGTTGCCATCTCCTCCACCTTGAATTACACCTCTTCTGATCCTATCACTACTAAAAGCTTTGTACTTGGATAAATACTCTTTGAGTTGATTGTTGGATTTTTCGCTGAGAATTTCACCTGTGTATATTTTTCAAAAATCTTACCAACTGCTCGAGGAGTTGTTTGGTGTGGGTATCTAGTGAGTCCTCCCACCCCGATTTCTTGAGCTTGTTTATTAAAATTTTCTACCCCACCAAAATATTCTTCTAACATAGCCATGGGAACATTGTCACTGTCAACAAGAAGAAGTCTGAGGAGATCTCTAATTGTCCAAGAAGATCCATTTGGGAAAATATACAAAGGGTCAGTTTTGTAGGACTTGTGTTTTGTTGAAGAATCAAAGAATCATAGTAATCTAACTTGGATTCATCAATATAACGCAAAGTCAGAATGCCATATGGTAGTTTGGATATACTGGCTGGAGCAAATATTTGATCTTGGTTGATACCATACTCTTGCCCAGACTCTAGATCTTTTATATATATTCCATAATTACTTACTTGATCACCAAGTAAAAATTTGAGTGATTGAATAAATTTTGTTTTATTTTTGAAATTGTTAACACCTTCTCTTTGATCAGTGATTAGTGGAGGATTATTTTGAGGATCAGTGATTGCTAAACTTGTTTCAGTTATTTTTTCGTTTGGGATTTCAATGAAAAAAAGATTTGTAATAGACAAACCAAACAATCCAAGCAGGATTATAACCAATATGAATTCAGTGAGTCTAGCAGTATAACTTGGCCAGAGCATATATTTGTTATGTTTTATGAATTGTAGATTAATTCTCAAAAAACATCAACCAATAGGAAAATTGTTGTTTTTGAGGGTTGCGAATTTCTAAAACCATAAACACCCCCTAAATTCAGTTTTTTGTTTTGTGTTAGTATAGTTAAGATCTGTGCTTTATCCTTATAAAATCTACAAAACCTTCAACCACATACTTGACTATAGCAACAAATCATGCTATAGTATGAGTAATTTCATACCCCATGGAGGAAAAATGTCAAAAAATAAAGGTGATGAAGTCGCTGAGCTAAAAGCTCTGTTAAACGATCTAGTCACAAGACTAGAGTTTCTAGAAGCAGAAAAAGACAAGTCTTTCAACCAAAGAATGTCCTATCTAACTTGGTCTCTTGCCAATCCGGTTTCGTTAATATTCATTCCAGCTTTTTTTAGTATTGGTTTGGAAGTAATGATCAACAATTGGGAAAGTAATTATACGGGGTGGACACTTGCTATTTTGACAAAAAGCACCAACTGGACTATACCACTGTTGGTAGCTACAACAGGACTAATCGTTAGTTTTGGAAATAAATTGTATTTACTTATTCAGGAGAAAGGTGATATGTCATTATTAGCTATGCTTGAAGCAAAGATCAACGGCCAAACTCGTAGAATGAACCTTGAACGCGAAGTCTATGAAGCTAAACGTGATGCAGACATGAAAGCTACTGAAGCTAAACGTGATGCAGACATGAAAGCTGCTGAAGCTAAACGTGATGCAGAATATGCACTGTTGGTTGAAAAACTATCAGGTACTATAGTTAAGCAAGCCATACTAGAAACCAAGGTTGAAAATCTCGAAAATCAATAAAAGTTAAGATTTTGAGGTTTTTGCAAAACCCGAAATGTGTTTTACATATCGGGTTTTTATTTTTGTTCTAGTTTATAGCTTTACTAAAAAGAACATCCAATGAATTCTTAAGCGCTGCAATCTTCACAAACCTCTCCCATAACTACTGTTTCTACTCCTGATGTGTCTACAAAATTTTCTGGTGGAGTCCATCTTGACTTTGGTTGAGGTTGATTGGCGCTTGAGCTAATTCCTCCCAATTCTTTTTTGGCTGTGGTAGCTGTTTCTGTGTGTTGATAGTAGCTAAGGGTTTTGAGATTTTTTTTCCAACCATAGATGATTTTTTGAGTGAAGGCAGTTGGTCCACTTTCCCCATAGGTTGTATAATGATTGTAGCTGCTTGTTTGGCTAATGAATGGGCTTCGCTCAGCCATCATATCTATTAGGTCTTTCCAGTCTAATTCATAGACGGTTTTGTATCTGTCTTGAATATCTTGAGGAATGTCAGCTATTCCTTGGACTGAGCCGTCTTGGGAGATAATGTCATTACATAGTCCTTGATTCCACAAACCTAGCTCGCTTAGCTCTTGGACTAGGAAACGGTTAACGATTTGGAGAGAACCAGCGATTGTTTGGCGAACATAGACATTGCGGGTGAACGGTTCGTGCATTTCATTGTTGCCCATTCTAACTGAGGAAGAAGCCGTTGGGGCTAGAGCTGTTACTTCTGAATTGCGTAGCCCATATTCTATTATATCTTTTTTGAGCTGAGTCCATTTTTCCTGAAGTATCAAGTCTTCTTCTTTTATTCCCCACATATCAAATTGTAGCTCACCTTTGCTTGCTGGAGATCCTTCAAAACCTGTGTAATAACCATCTTCTTTGGCAAGCTCCATAGACTCTTTGAGACAACCGTAATAGATTGCTTCGTATATGTGCTTGTTGATCTTCTTAGCTTCTTTACTGGTGAATCCAATGCGTAGCTCATGAAAAACGTCTGCTAGACCTTGAGCTCCTACTCCAATTGCTCTTCTCATCAAACAAGAGTTGCGAGTTTCTGGTGTTGGGTAATATTGTAGGTCAATAACATTATTGAGGTGTTTGGTGGCAATTCTAGCTGTTTGGATAATCCTATCATAATCAACACCTTCAGGGTATGATTGATCAACAAATCTAGCTACACAGATGGAGGATAAGACACAGACAGCAGTCTCTTGAGAATTAGAGACTAGTGCAATTTCAGTACATAAGTTGGAGCTTTTGATTGTGCCAAGATTTTTTTGATTGGATTTGCGGTTGATTTCATCTTTATTAAGGATATATGGCATGCCAGTTGTTTGCCACAAGTTGCAGATACGACTCCAGATCTCCATTATAGAAATTTGCTTGCCAAGACCCTTTGCTTCTAGTTCTTCATAGTGTTTTTTGAACTCTTTGCCATAATATTCGCTCAGTGGTTTCTCCAGATAATTGGCAACTTCTCCTGGGTCAAACAAAGTCCATTTGGCATTAGCTTGATCTGCAACAAACCTCTCAAAGAATAGATTATTCATAAAGAGTCCATAAAAAAGATTTTTGCAACGTTTTTCTTCGATAGTAAAATGATTGCCTGCATCTAGATAATCAAGAATATCAATATGCCATGGCTCAATGTAGACGGCACAGGTTCCAGCTCTTTTTCCAGATTGGTTGATTGCACCAATTGTACTATCAAACATCTTCATAAAAGGTAAAATTCCATTGGATTTGCCGTTGGTTTTGCGTATTGGTGAAGCGTTTCCTCGAAGATCAGTTATGGTAATTGCGTTTCCTCCTCCACCTTTGGATTGTGCTGCTAACTGTGTCACTGAGCCAAGAATTCCTCCAACCACTCCATTTTCGTTGTAATCATCTCCTGTTAGAGAATCACCACAATATTGTAAGTAACAAGAAGACATTTGATTGTATTCACTTCCAGCGTGAAGAAGTATTGGTCCTGGGAGTGAGATTTTCCTAAGACTTAGAGCATTATAATATTGAGTGATCATTTCAAGCCTTTGTTCATCTGTCATTTTGGCAATCCAACCTGGTCTGTAATCAACACCTGTGATTTGCTTGAAATTCTCTACCTCGTTTTGAGATCTTGGCTTGTAGATATTTAGACCAACTGCAGCCCTTAAAAACATTTGTTGAGGAGACTCGGCAGGTTTACTATCGATTTGTTCCAGACCTCTTTTGAAAAAGCTTTGAATAGCCGCATAGTCAAACTCCAAGTAGTCTCTAGAATGATCAATCAAATTGTTGAGATGGTCTTGGTGTTTTTGGATAAAGTCATAAGTTGTCTGAGAAATACGAGTGGATTTGAGGCCGTTAATTTTGTTTTCGAACAAGATTGTGATGTTTTGAGAAAAAGCTCTTTTGGGAATATCAAGATTCTTATGAAGACGATCAACTAAAATACTAGCACCTAGTCTAGAATAGTCAGGATGAATATTGGACATTGAAGCTGCAATTCCAGCAGAAAGATTATCGAGCTCTTCAGTAGTTATACCATCAACCATTCTTTCAATAGTTTTTTGAGTTATTAGTCCAGTATCAACCGAACTGTCC
This sequence comes from Candidatus Altimarinota bacterium, assembly GCA_012031925.1. GTDB lineage: Bacteria > Patescibacteriota > JACMRA01 > JACMRA01 > JACMRA01 > JAAUSE01. Next base: position 25,415 of record JAAUSE010000005.1, on the reverse strand, counting down.
ATATTCTTGGCAAATTTGTTGAGCTTTTCTAAAATTTTGTTAAAATCTACTGACTCTATTCCTTTTCTTGTGGTTACTTGCATAGCTAAGTGTTTAGTATAAACTTTTGAATAATTTGTATTTTATATTTCACCTTTTTCTAATAGATCCAAGGCTTCAGTGACCGCATCTTCATCTAACTCTCTTTCAGTTTGCCCTCTATCTAACTCTTCTTGAACCATAATCTTGAGTTTTTCAACTATAACATCTTTATCTTCTTGTGTTAGCTCATCATCATAGTCACTGATAAGATGATTGAGCTCATCGCGGATTAGCTCAGCTTCTGCTATTGGGTTTAGGGATTCTAACAAACGATCTGCATAATCTTTGGAAAACTCATCACTAGTCATAATAATATATTTTATTAGGTGTTTAAAAAGTTAAAGCGGCAAAATCAAGTTCTTTGGATACGGTTTGCCTTCCGTAATTAGTTCTAGTCTTTTCATGGAAGTTATCTTTACGCTTCTGACCGATAGTGGTCATAAAACTAAATGGTTGCTCCACATTAAATTCTTTTGGTAGGCCAAGTTGGGTGAGCCAAGTGTCTACTACAAATTCTAAGTACTGACACATTAGATCACTGTTCATTCCAAACAATTTATCTGGAAGTGAGTCAAGAGTAAATTCTTTTTCTAGTTTGAGTGCAGAGAGAATAATTTCTCTAATTTCTTTTTCATCAATCCTTCCTTTACCAAATTCATTGTAGAGAAGACAGGCAAAATCAGCGTGCAAAGTTTCATCTCTACTAATATATTCATTAGCCACCCCAAGCGAGTTAGCCATAATACCGCGATCCCTCAACCAGAAAATAGCCGCAAAAGATCCGGCAAAGAAAATTCCTTCAACTGCCAAAAAGGCAATTAACTTTTGGTAAAAGGATGCGTCAGGACTCATATGTTTTTTGGCCCAATCAGCTTTAGCTTTGATCATTGGATGTTCATTAACCGCATTGAAGAGCATATTTCTTTCTTGTTCTGTATGAATAAAAGTGGTGATCAAGTTAGAGTAAACTTTAGCGTGAACAGCTTCCATCATGCTTTGAAAATAGTAGAAGTACCGAACTTCAGGTATTTGAGTCTCACGAAGAAAATTAATTGCAAGATTCTCACCTACAATTCCATCTGAGGCCGCAAAAAAGGCAAGAATGTATTTGATATAATCTCTTTCTTGTTTGTTAAGTTTTTCAAAATCACTACTGTCATGAGTAAGATTAATATCACTACTGAGCCAAATATTAGACTCTTGTTTATCACACATTTCGACAATTTTAGAATTGGTGTTGTCGGTAAATACTGTGTATATTCTTGGGTTCGGGGTAAGAAGTTGGTCAGTCATATGTTGTGGAGTTATTATTGTTTTGTAATATTCTGATGAACTGAATTTTTGTAGGAGTTGTGTTTATATTTTTCAAAATTAACCTTTTGGTGTGATTTTGCAAAACCTTGGTCCTTCATAATTATCTCTACTTACACTTTCCAAAAATTCTTCAAGCGGTCGAGAATAAAAATCAATTTTCTTTTTTTCGAGGTAACTAGTATCTTTTATTGGTTTGTAGATAACTAAAGGATTGTATTGATTATCTGTAGCATTACCAGCAATTCCTACAATTTCATAAACCATAAAGTCTGCCTCGTTTTGGGGGTTTTCGGTAAAATGCTTAAAGTGATAATAAATATCTCCTGTTTGTGGTTTTAATTGCATAAACAAATTTTATTCAGTCATTTGTTGGAATTTATATAATCTTCTATTAAGTATTAGGGTTTTAGGTTTTTGAATATTTTTGTTTTGGAAATTATATGTAAGAGCTGTTTTTATTTGGGTAAAATTTAGCAGTAAAAAATCCACCAACATTTGTGTTTGGTTGTGAATTAGACCGCTTAGTGGATTTAGCTTTTAGGTCGCACTAAGTTGATAAAATCATCAACACTGTCGAAGTTAGAAAACATAGCAGAGTAGCAAATAAAGGCAACTTTATCTACTTTTTCTAGGTTTTTTAGAACTAACTTACCAACCTTGACACTGCTTATGGGATTTTTGCTGGCTTGAAGCACGTCCTCGATTACATCTTGGACAAGCTTAGCTATCTTAGCATTATCTACTGGCCTTTTGTTAAAGGCTTTTCTGATCCCTTGTTCTAGTTTTTTTTCTGAAAAGATGACTTCTTGGCCATTTCGTTTTTTGACCATTAGATCAAAGATTTTTACCTCCTCAACCGTGGTAAAACGATGTTTGCACTCAAGACATTGTCTTCTTCTTCTTGTAACTTTGCCACTTTGAGTGGTTCTAGTATCATACACTTTGGTATTATTATAGTGACATTTTGGGCAATTCATTGTAAAACTAGTTTGTGCAGTATTGTGTAGTTGGATACTATATATAGTATAGTAAGCTAAAATTCTACCACTACAAACAGTATTAAAATATATTTTTTATTTGACGTCAAGTAAAAATTCACCCAACCTATTTTTATCAAAAGAAATTAAAAAATAATAAAAAATTTTTGTTAATAATAAATTTTTATTGAGATTCAAAAACCTAATTTTATGCTAAATATAAAAAAAGTAAAAATCACTATATTTGGATAGTTGACCACTAGTTAAAAATGTCAGATTTTGAATATATGACCCAAAATATTTATCAAAAAAAGCTAGCTCGTAAAGTAATTCTTCAAAACTCACTTTGTCTTTGGTTAGCCTTAACTGTGATTAATATCTTTTTTATTAGCTTATCTTGGCATACTAATGAGAAGTGGTTGGCTGTGAGTTTGGTTAGTTTTTTGGTGCAGGTATTTTTGACTCATCAAACACTGAAGCAGATAAATTTATTTGATAAGGGTTATTGGAGAAGAGTATTTGTAGGCTTATTTGTATCAGTAGTTGCAGGATTTGGTTTGATTGTTAGTTCTTTGGTAGTGAGTAAAGTGATATTTCCAAATTATATAAGCGATCTGAGACAGGTAAATCAAGAATTGCTCATTGAGTCCACTAGATCAAAAGAGGATATTGATGAATTGTTAGCTGTATATGATAGTCCTGTTTCTGATTGGGTTTTAGCTACTGCTTGGTTGTTCAAAACTATAACAGTTGGATTAATTATTTCATTAATACTGGCTGCAATTATCAAGGAAGATCAATCACTGGTCTAATCTACCAAGGAGATCACTTTTGTCAACTAAACACCATAAGTGACTTCACAGGAATACTCAGACCAAGATCTGATAAAGAAGATGGCTCAATCCAATTTGATTTGATTCATATTCTCAGACTTGGGCAGAATTACCATGAGGATTAAGTGCCAAAATTGACAATTAATGATTTTTTCATGATTATGTGTATTAGTATTTGTCTAGACATTGGATTTGGTTAGATTTTTACCATACCAAGTTTTAGGTGTTTATTGGTTTTACAGTTTAGATAGAAGGAGGTTAAAATGGAATCGATTATTTCACAATATCAAGTTCCTTTTTTGAGAGTTGGGAGTTTTTTGGAAAGGTTTCCAGAAGGTATTTACTCAATTATCCAAAATACTGGAGGATTATTCGTCCCAGAAAAAATTGGAGCAAATGAGCAGTTGCAACCGCATTTTTTGGTTCGTGGGGTTTTGAAAAATAGCCCTACAGGAAGGATCAAAATAAAAAAGGTTGGTTCACTTCTTTTTATATCTTGGAAAGATAGTGAAGAGGTTACACCAATAGAGAGAAGAGTTAGAGAAATTCACCAGGATTGGTTTTTTCACAAAGATACTATTTATTCTGGTAGTTATCGAACAAACATGTTTCATCTACTTAACCCTTTGCATCTCAAATCTGTGCACAAACTATCTCAAAATGGTATTGTTTTGGATCAAGTTACTGGTTATATTCCAACAGATAATGGTGGAATATTAGAATTTGATTCCAGAATAGATAGGAAAGAAGAACAAAAAAATATTTGGGTAGTCAAAAAGCTTAACAGTATGTTTGAAAGGGTTAATCCTAATGTGAAAATGTTAAGACAGGATAAGTTTCAAAATAAATTAATTCTGCATGGCCCCTGCACTACAGAATTGAGTATTTTGTTTCCTGAAAACAAGTATGTTTCGATGGTCTTCAATCTTGGTATGCACACAGAAAGAAGTACTAATGTTTTTATTGATTATTACTCTAACCTGGGTATGCCTAAGCCATTGTTAAAATTTTTCTTTATGTTGGTTTCACCAATTGTTGTTAGTGAAGATCAAAAATACCTTCGTCGTTTAGCAAGTAAAGGGCCAAAGTTTTTCAATGAGCCACGTAAACAGGTTGAGTACAGTCATTTCCTCGGTCTCTACCGAAGATTTTCAGAGTTATATCCTGTTGAGACTTCTTAAAAATTATCCACCTATTTTTTGGGTGGTTTTTTTGACATTCAGCTAATGTATGTTATATTTAGTGAGTAAACACAATTTTATTTGAGGTTAGAATCATGAGCTATTTGATTGCACAGACCCAGCCAACCCCACGAACTAATCAACCCAATAATAATCTAACTGCAATAGCTTGGTTATCCAACCCAGTTTTGTTGGCAATTGTTACTATAGTTTTAACTAATATGTGTACATATTGGTTGACAAGAAGTAGAGATCACAATAAGGAGTTTAAGGAGACAAAAAAACTTAATGAGAGGTTAATTGTGGAGAACAGAATTCTTCAAGTACTTCAACAAGTGGCGACTAAGGACGATATTGCTAATATGGCGACTAAGGACGATATTGCTAATATGGCGACTAAGGACGATATTGCTAGATTGGAGTCTAATATGGCGACTAAGAAAGATCTTAAGGAAGGTCTTGATAACGTCAACAAAAGGATAGATGGGCTTATTAAAGGAATGCCTGATTCTGAGGTTAATTAAAACTCCAAAGCTCTAGAGAAATCTAGGGCTTATTTTTCGATTTTTTCCACTTTGGCAAAAAAGTGGTTGGGCTTTTTCTATGACATCAGCTGTGATTATTTGATGAATCGATTGACCTGTAGCGGGCATAAAGATACTAATTATTTCTGAGAGGTCTTTGAGTAAAACTGCTAGCTGGGTGAGGATTTTTTGAGCTTTTTCTTTATCCCCCTCTTTGATAAGAGACCAGGGCTTGGTGCTTTCCAAATACTCGTTACCTTTGCGTGCTCCCTCTAATAAATAATCAAGACTTTTTCTGGGGTTGAGTTGATCAAGATAATTGTAACACTGAGCAAAATCGTATAGTTTATAACCCTCCTCCAGACTTTCGAGATCAATAAGTCCATCAAAATTCTTGGACACCAAAGTAGTGACTCTCATTACCAAATTACCAATATTGTTAGCGAGATGAGAATTATAACTCTCAATCATATTATCCCAATTGAAATTGGTATCACCATCAATATTAATCTCATGAAGAATCAGAAACCTGGTTCCATCCACTCCAAAAAGCTCAACCATTTCTTGGGGACTGACGCCGTTGCCGAGAGATTTGGAGAATTTGATTCCTTCTTTATCATTAATCAACCCGTGCGCCAAAGCTCTTTGAGGCAAAGGGAGATCAAGTGCCTTGAGGATTCCAATAAAAATAACTAGATGGAATTTGGCAATTTCTTTACTAATGTACATAACATTGATTGGCATAGCATCTTGGATATCTTTCCATAATTGCTCAATATGTAGATCAAGTTGATAAGGAAATTCAACTAAGGCGTCGATGGTCTCTGGATTGACGATCGCAGTGAAATAGTTGATCAAAGCTTCGAACCAAACATACATGACCTGCGTATCATCACCAGGAACAGGTACTCCCCACGGAAGGCGAGACTTTTCTCTACTTATGGATATATCTTGAAGACCTTCTTGAACAAAATTCAACTGCTCTTTGGCAATATAACTAGGGTGAATAGTACCACTTCCCAAAAATTCTTGGATCTGTTGCGAAAACTTGGATAATTGGAAAAAATAATTTTCTTCATTCATTTGAATAGGTTTTGTATTGTGTATTGGGCACTTTTTGTCTTCAGTGAGCTGGCTTGGTGCATAAAAATCTTCACAGCCTTTGCAATACAGACCTTCATAAGCTTTTTTGTAGATGTGGCCACTCTTGGCTAATTTGTTCCAGACAACTTGGGCAACCACGCGATGTCTTGGACTGGAGGTCTTGACGAATTCATCATAGCGAATCTCGAACTGTTCCCATAATTTGATATAGTTATCAGCTAGATGATCTACAAACTCTTGAGGCTCAATTCCATTTGTTTGCGCTTGTTCGTAAATTTTGAGTCCGTGCTGATCTACACCCATAGAAAGAAAAACTGAATCTGTTTGACTTCTAGTATAGAATCTGGTAATAGTATCAACAAAAACTGCCTCCAAAAGATGTCCCAGATGAGGGGTGGAATTGGTATACGGGATAGGGCTAGTTATGTAGAACATTATTGTGTTTTATAGCTCAAAGTCAAAAAATGGTCAACTAAAAACGAGTAACTGGTGGTGACTGTTGGTTTTATAAATTAAATAATTTTTCTAAACCTTGAGTATTAATTGTATATATAGATAAATCAACTGTGGCCGAGAGATCTTGACAATTGACAAAATAAATAGTATAAAATATCTATTGTAACAGGTGAAGGTGATGTTCGAAGGAGTTGACTATAATCTGGTTAAGACGATTGTTTTGAGTAGTTTTATAGTGATTTTGATAGGAATATTAATTTCATTGATTCTCACTTATTGCAAGGGTCTTCGCCAAGAAATTCTCAGTAACCCTCGGTCTTTGTTTGGATTTGTGGCTTTTTTGGGTCTTTATTCAATTAGTAATGAAGATTCTATCAGACAATTGATAGATAACCCACCCACATATGCAACGTACTTTGCTGGACTAGGAGCGTTTCTAATATTTTTTTAGGATTGTTGTATCAAGGTTACTATCAAAAACAGGAGGAACTTAAAACTGTGAATGCAGAGCAAATTTTGGAACTTAAAACTGTGAATGCAGAGCAAATCAAAGGATTGAAGGATGACATAGCTCAGCTTGAAACTCAGCTTGACCAACAAATATCCAAACGCTTCAATATACTACTGTTGATTTTTGGGATTTCATTGGTACTTTTCTATGCTTTGATTTACTTCACAATCAAATAAACCCAACACAAACACACCCACCATAGGGTGTGTTTTTATTGTATAAGATCTCCTAGACTTTTGGTTTGGTGAGTGATTGAAGTTGGTGTTTGGTTTGGATTATTATTAATTGCTTTGGGTAAAGGGGTTACTGACTGAGGAGTTGAGGGTAATTGTTGAGTTGGAGCTGTTTCTTCTCTTGGCTGTCCTTGGGGAGGCTTTGGAACTCGAACTGGTGATGTGGTGTAAGTTTGATTAGATTTGGCTGTATCATCAAGATCGAACTTACCAACTAGGTCTTCAACTGTCAGGACTTTACCACTGTTAGTTGCTCCAACGTAATTTTGAAGTCTTTGATAAGCTAGTGAGTCTTGATTATCTTCAATTTGACTATTGAGTTGTTTCTCAACTGCTTCATCCATAGTTTCACCATTTTGAACGTAATACAAGAACTCTTTTCGAAGATCTTCAGGAAAAATTTTGGAGAAGTTTTGTATATAATCCAAGCGTTCTTGCAAATACAAAGTTTCTTCCATTTTGGCAACTTCCCCATCTTTTGTTTGTTCCCAATCATACAAATTATTAAGCCCACTCAGTTTTTGATCTGCTGCGAGATTATCAAAGGTTTCGAAGATAGAATAGACATCTTTGGACTCGATATAGCCTTTGGCGTAAAGACTGCGAATTCTTGAAAACAAGACACTCCAAGAACTTTGATCATCCTCACTAAGACCATCAGGCATCTCCAAACCAAGCTCTGTGTTAAGTCGGTTCTCATATTCTTGAGCTTTTTGAATAGCTTTTTGTTGTTTCTCCTCATCATCTTGACTTATGGATTGGGGCTTTGTATCCAAACCTTGATCTGGTGAAGTAAAGTTCTCTACTGATGGGGTTACTTCAGAAGTGGTTGGAATTGAATCACCACTATTAGATACCTCATTAGAAACAAGATCATTTGAATGAACTTTTAGCTCATTGAGTTTGCTTAGGTTTGGGTTGGTGTTATTAGTGTCATTCATATTGGAAATTAGTTAATGTGAATTATTATGGAAGGGTAACTGTGTAATCAACTTCTTGACCTTGTAAAGCACCTGTGATTCCTTTAATACTATCTTCTTTTTTAAAATGTTCAATGTTACTATCTCTTTCTTTGGTAACTTGATTTTGGATTGTGTCAACTTTTTGTCGCATAATATCACGAAGAGCAGCATCAGTAAAATTACTTTGTGCTGAATTATCTACTATCTGTTGTAGTTCTTTTTTTCCTATTGTCTTAGCTTCTTGAAAAATTTGGCCAGTGTTTTGGTTGCCTTCAATATTAGATAAGAAATACTGGTCATTAGCTAATTCATTTTTTATTGCATCAGCATCGACTGTGCTTCCAGCGGCAACAGCTGATAGGTATTTACGGTATTTGTTGAAGGCTTTTTCAATTTCTTTTTCAGAATTGAAGTTATTTGAGCCTGCACCTCCTTGAAGAATGTCTTTTTGGATATTAGCAATAGTTTTTTCAAGACCTATGTTTTGGTTAATCACATCTACAGAAGCTGGATCTTGTAATCTGTTTCTAACTTGTGCATCACCAATCACTGCATTGAGGGTCGCAATTGCTAGATTCTTGGTAGAAGTACCTGCACCATAATTTTGAGCAGTTTTTTGGACTTTTTTGACTGTGTTAATAATTTTTCTTTGGAAAACCTCTTTGAGCTCTTTGTTGTTTGTTGATTGCTGAAGCCCGTCTCTAACATAGGCTAATGTTGATGGATCTTCTATACCAGCTTCTTTGATGACTTTTTCAACTCCACCACCAGTACCAAAATAGGTATTTTGGTACCCTTGCATGTTAGTATTTAAGTGTTCGCTAAGCAATTGATCATAAGATTTTGGATCGTTTGGGTTTTGAAATTGAGATGGGTTTAGTTTGTATTGTTTTTCAAAATCATTAGCATCTTGAGCTAGTTTGGAAACCAAATCAGATTCAAATGGGTTTTGATTAGAACTCATTGAACTCATAAAACTGTCAGCTAGCCTAGACTGATTTTGGTTAATAGGCGTTGTGTTATTTTCTTTGTACTTATTCCATTCAATGAGCGAAACATTATTGAGTCCTCCGTTGGAGTTGATGATTTTAGCAGCTTCTGGACTTTGCTCAATTCTTCTGACTCCTCCTAGAGCTAATGCAGCGTCATTGAAATTTCCTGGATCCATTTCTTTGAGCTCATCAATACTCATAGACATAATTGCGGCTTCTCTTTCGTTGGCAGTTCTCAAAAAAGCTGGAGCTTTGGTTCTGACCATGTTGTCAATCTCAGGATCATTGAGCTGATTGACATTGCCTCTGATTTTGTTAAGAACACTTTCATTATTATATGCTATATTTCTTAGACCTTTGTCTTTGAGGATTTGTCTCATATTATCGCTGGAGAGTGAGGCTCCAGATTCCATTTTGGCTTGAAGAATTTCTCTATCAATCTCGGTTTGAAGACCTAGTGCTTTTTTTTGAGCTGCATTTACCATTCCATTGATCTCACTATCAAGAAAGTCATAGCCTTTGCCATCTTCCTTGTTTTTTTTTGTTAATTTGATCAAGGGTTTTTTGATCCAGTCCTTGGAATCTTTGAAAATTCTCGTCTGCGTCAATATTGTACCCAACACCAGCTAAAGCTCCTGCAAGTACTGGATTGAGCCTCATTGCAGCCTCAGTTCTGGCCATCAGCCTTGTGTCCATCCCGGCTATACGAGCCTCTTTTTGTTTTTGCCGGTTTTTGCTAAAACCTCCAGGAATTGAGGCAATATTACTCATTAGTTTTGGTGTGTATTCCACCGCATCTCCAGCAAACTGAAAGCCATTTTTGACATTTTCCTTGAGAAAATTACCTTGATCAAGTCTTTTTTGTCTGAGATTTTCTAGATTGATTTTTTGATTTTCTAATTTTTGTAGTATAGCAGGATCACTAGTGTTTGCTATTTGTTTGTCAAGAGTACCAATTTGGAATTGATAGTTCTTATCATTTAGTTTGGAGGCAACACCAATTGCAAGTCCTGCTCCCTTACCACCTGCTCTAATGGCACCTCCTGCCGTGCTAGTTGCAAAGCCAATGCTTTTACCCACGGTACTTTGAAGTGCATCTAAACCAGCCTTGGCAATTTCATTAAAGCTCTTTTCGAAGAATTCAAAGAGAAGATTCATCATTCCAATAGTCACAATACCACCTAGTACTAGCAGAATTAGAGAGTTAATATTGCCTGAGGAAAATACTTGAGCCTCAGCTAACACAGAACCAGTGTTGGAAACTGTCGCAGGGTTATTAGCCAAATTAGCGTTGGCAGCACCCACGAACTGGGTTGACATTTCACCAACTAGGATCCAACCAAAGATGAAGGCAGGATAAAATAATGCTAACTTCCAAAAATAATCTAACCACTGTTTGCCATATTTTTTGAGATCATCAAAAGGTGAAAAATAACCAACTAGGGCCAAAGGAGATATTATCATCAATAGCCAAAGTCCGACCACTCGAATCAAAGCCAGACGGATACCTTTCCAAAAAATTAAGATAGCAAAAGCAATGATTGTTAGGTACAGTACTTCACGCATTACTCGAGTTACATTAGCTCCAGATTTATCACCAATCTCACCAAAAGTACTGAGTACACGACCAACATCACCCAAAGTACCAGATGGTTCATCACACTCAAATTTGGATACTCCAGTATTAGCGTCTTTGGATTTGTTGAGGGTTTCAGAGTCTACTTCAGGTAAATTACCGCAACGAACAAAAGAAATATTTTGAATACTTTCAGTTACTTTGGAGATAATTTTATCAGCAGAAGTTCCTTGAGTTCCTGCATAACCACCCACAAAAGCATTACCTACTCCGTGAGTGATATTTACAAATGTAGCTGCACCAAAGATAGTAAAGTTGATGGTCACAGCTACGATAATAATGTTGGTGACAAATTCAGAGAGGCTTGTTTTTTTGATAAAACCTATGTTGAGAAGATAACCAAACCCAATGAAGATGAAAGAACCCAGCACCACGATGTTGGCGATGGAGACAACTATTTGCCACGGGGCGATGGCCACGTTGATGAAGTCAGTACCAGCCGGATTGATCTGAATTAGGATTAAAAAGATGTAAGCAACTATCCAGAATATCCAAAATATCAGCCAAGCAAGGAGCCATACAAATATGAGCAGGATGGAAGCAACCAGATTGAAGAGGATTGTCCAAAGATCCGCACCTCCATCATTTGCGTCTGGATTGGTTGCTTGTTGTGCAGCACCTGAAGTTCCAGATTGATCAACTTTATTTCCAGTTTTGAGATCTGTATCAGTTGAATTAAGATTTTTAGCTAAAACTGCTTGTTTTTTTGCTTCATCCCCACCCTTAGCTGCTTTGACATCATTGATGTCTTGTTGGAGTTCAACAACAGTATCAGGTCTTTTTGCTCCAGATTCATATAATATATCCTCTTGTTTCGTACAAGTTACATAAAATCTGTTACCCCCATCATCTGGACTAACACTTTTATAGTAATATGAACCTGAGCAGCCACTAAATACTAATGATTTTTGGTTTTGAGAGTTTCCACTTGAATCAGTGTTATCTATTGCTAAGCAATAGCCATCAACGGTACACTCAGTGATATCAAAAGCTCTGGTTCCGTTTGGTTTATTTGCAAGATCTGAACCAAAGCTGGATTCTGAGGGTTTATATTGAAAACCACTACCATGTAGTAAAGATATACTATACACAGTTGCATCTAAAGGAAATGTTTTACTAGTCTTTAAGCCTGTAAACGTGCTGTTATTAGCTGGTTCTTTTGTGAAGGTATCTGTAGCTATTGTCTTGTCTTGGGCAAAGGTTGAGATAGATGATCCTACAAATACAGAGAATATTAGGAACAATAGTGATAGTGCTGTTATTATTCTGCTAATTTGTAGTTTTTGGCTGGTTAAAAATTTTAGTAAATTCGGAAATTTCATACCAATTGATTCAATAAAAAATACTAAATGAAAATATGTTTTTATGCAAATATTAAATTGATGGCTATATAAAAAAAAGCACCCATATTATTGGATGCTTGTTATTCATTTTTGATTTTTAGATTTTTCGAGCTCTTTTCGAAAAAACTCAACCATTTCGGCTTTTTGTTGATTCTTAATTCGATTCATAATTGACACAAAATCAGGTTCTGAACTTTTACCAATTGTACTTAGTTGGATTGCATTACCCTTTGTTGCTAAGAACCTGGATTGGATAATAGTTGAATCCAATTCACTTTGGGATCCAGAAAAACCACTTCGGTAGTATCCTGGATAGTAATTTGGAAAGATATCCTTAGTAGTTTTTGCAAAACCTCAGAACTATAATAAGTTTCAGCCAAATCATTGTAATCGTAATACCCATCTCGATTGAGAGCGATATTGGCAAATTGCTTAACACCAATTTGCTTCAAGCTCTGAACATCTAAAATAGATAGTTGATTAACACTATTATCAATCAATATTCCATTGAGATAAACATTACGCGATCTAGAATTTCCAAAGTTTTGATTCAAAACAAATCCTTCGGTTTTTCTTGGCTTTACATTTAGAACTCGTCCAACTTTGAAATTCTTAGCTTCATATTGAGGTTTTACAATCGACCCATTTTCAAGATATACTTTGTTCATCTTGTGATTGAATACAAAGTTGATATCTATATTGCATTGCTTCCATTGAATAATTTTAACCTCCTTGGATTGTATGGAAGGGCAAAGGATAAACTGTTTTGGATATTTTTTTACTACATCCAAATCTGGGTTCATCATAAAGTCACTTGCATACTCATCGTTATTAACTAATCGATCAATTTTTTTGGTAACTTTATCTCGACTATCAAGTAGATATCCGAGATTTGCTAGGCTAGTAACTTTGAAGCCACCACCGATTCCAACAATTGCCAAAACACTTAGTAATGATACTGCCAGTCCTTTAGCATTGATGAAATTACCTATAACTCCGCCAAAACCTTTGTGTTTGTGTCTCCTTCTCCTCGAGTTGGTTGAAACATATTTTCGAGTAGTTTTTGGCGATCTATTTGTTCCTCTTGTAACATTATTGGGTGCTACTTGAGTTTTGGTTTGATTAGATACTTTTTGGAAGGCTGAGCTGGTGTTGATTGAAAATTACCTAGTTTAGTCAAAGCAAACTTCTCAGCCTCATCAAGAAGATGAATAGGAAACTCACCTCGAAGATCATTCTCAAATACATCTACAAAATAGTCTAAGAGGCTCTGTGGGTACATTGCCATTCTTCTTAATTTGTTTGGTTCTTTATTACTATGATTTAAGTAACTGGTTCGATTAGTTTTGTAGGTTTGGGTTGAGTGGGGAGAGCATCCAAACAAAACCTCAAATACAAGAGTAACGAAACCATACCAATCAGATTGGTAATTGTATTGAAATGCTTGGTTATTTCTTTTGCTTTCAAAATATTCAGGTGGAAGATAATCCGTAGTTTTGGCATCTGCCAGAAAATTATCAAAACCCCAAGCATCTGCATCAATAAGAATAACCTGATTGTTGGTTACTAGAAAGTTTTGATAATTCCAATCTACAATTGTTATATCAAGATTATGCAGAAATTTGACTTTAGAATATAGATTCTTAAGCAGCTCGATAGCATTTAGTATTTCTGCTTGGCTTCCTTTGATAACTGTATAGTCAAGTAAGCTCTTGGTAGATTGGTAATAGTCTTGAATGTACCCAACTACTTGATTTTGGTTATCAAGAACTAAGTTTAGTGGGAAAGATACTCCAACCTGCTTCCAATTGATAGAAGAAGTTAAGGTCACCATATTGGTAACTTTGGTGATTTTGTTAGTTTTGGATGGATGTGTTCAAATTATCACCAATATCACTTACTTGATATTGATTATATAACATTGATTCGATTGTTGGCCTCTCTGGGGCAGATTCTTGAATCTGGGGTTCTTGTTCACGCTGGTAATAATCATCACCACGTGATGGAGCTGGAGATTTTCGCATTGTTAGGTTCACTGGTTTATCTATTTGTTCAGTGGTTTCTAGAATCTTGGTTTGCTTTGGGCTATTGTACTGATGACTCAAATAAGCAGTTGCTGGTATAACAGTAAAGAAAGCCATAACACCACCCAAAATTGTAGACTTTTGTTTGTTCGAAATGTTTTTCATTGATTCTATCATTTTATCAAACTGGTTTACTTTTTCTTCTTCAGTGGTACCACCATCCATTTCTATAGCTGCTTGAGCTGCTTGGAGTTTTTGTTTTAGTATGTCTATTTCTTGTTGAAGCTCCATTTGCTTGGATTGTTCTGGGGAATTATCTGTTGGTTTTGGAAAATTTTCTAACATATTTATTTAATTATGCTTGTAATTATACTTTTCAAAAAACTCATCGTCAAATTGATAGAATCTACCCAATATTTATTTTAAGATAAACCTAAAACTCGAGATTCATAAACTTTTTGATTGACTTAATTCTTGAAGTAAGCTAGCTTTCTAGTATCTGCTTAACGGCAGAACAACAACGGAGGCTGAGTCAGTTTGATTTTTCTTACTGACTTTTTTTAACTCAAAACTAATTTGAGTATCATATGACCCACGTTAGATTTTTCTCTTGAATACAAAATATATGGTTTTTGGTTGTGAAAACTAGTTAATGAATAACTAGTTGATTGTATTAATCTATCCACAAAATTTGGTAGTAATTGCTTATTACCCAATTGATAGAATGGAAGGCAAAGAACAATCTCAGGTATTTTGATTGTTTGAGAGCTTTGAATAGTATCTTTCCAGAGTTTTTCAATAATTTGCCACTGATCTTGACAATTTTTTTCTGATGGCTTGGTGTTGAAGTTAGTACCAAGATAACCTTCTGTAGAAATTCCTACATGAGCAAAATTTACCCCTGTGAGATTAAGCTCACTAATATTTCGTGAGTCAGACAAAAAAGGCTCTACAAGATCAACTGGTCTTTTCAAAGTTTTTGACCAAAAGGTCTTACCATATTCATAGTTATTTTTGGTATCTTTAATAGCTTGTTCATTAATGTCTGAGGCAATGAATTGTTTTTTAAGATTCATGCTTGCAAGTGGAATTCGCCCTACACCAACAAACGGATCATAGATGGATTTTTGAGAATTGAGATTAACCAAAGACCTAGCAAGCTTGAGGTTAATTTGACCTCGCCTCATGTCACTAACTGGCAGTCTCATGTCTAGTTTGGAATAAAATTCTTGATCAAAATATGTATCAATTTTACCAAGCACAAGATCTTTATTGATAAAGAAAATAATATACCATTCTTTGAGCCCTTTCCAGTTGCCTATGTTGGGTTGCTTGTCTTTGAGGACGTTGATTTTTTTGAAGCCTGCTTTTTTGGCTATGTTGATAACGTTGTGAGATAGTTTGAATGGCACAGAGATACCCACCTTTTTGGTCTGATGGATTTCGTGCTCCATATCTAGGAATTCTTGTAAAAAGCTCTGAAAATTCTTTTTATTAGTTCCAAAATCTTTCATCTTGCCAAGGATAATCCCGCCAAAAATCAAAGACCCAGTTCGATTAACATTGAGATTTTTTTCGCTTATTAACCAATTATCTGTTATTTGAGGATTCTTATCTTTAGTCAAAGCACAAAACTCGGCAACCGCCAGATCCTTGCAATGTCCAAGCTTATAAAAAAATTCTGTCATAACCCTACTCTTTCACAAAATCTCTTTTTGGTCAATGGTTTTGAGAAACTGTCCCAATTCTTTTGTTGGTATAAAAACCCCCACGAAATTTCGAAGGGGTTGTGTTATTAAGGTAATACTTCCTCAACAGTTTTTTTGGCTGTCTCGGGATGATCATCTCCTATCTTTGCCAGTACTTTTATGGCAGTGATTATTTTTTCTTGGTTGGACTTGAGTATTCCAATATCAGTTTTGATATCTTTAATATCAAGTACCACTCTAGAAAGCTGATTAGTGTTGTTTTCAACCTTAGTATCTAAAGCTTTTATTTCTCCAGATAGCTTAGTATCCAAAGCTTTTATTTCTCCAGATAGCTTAGTATCCAAAGCTAAATTTTCTCTAGTTATTGTCCTGTTCACTTCTTCAATAATATCTTTTTTTTGATTTCTCATTACATTGTACATTAAACCAGCTAAGGTAATTAACAATATAGGAGTGAGGAATGGGTGTATAGAATCAAACCAAGATTTGGTAGGCGCTGGTGTTGGCTGCGTCGGTTGTGCAACCTGAGCTATTAACTTCATTGTATTTTCCTCAAGTCGATTGTGATTTTAATATATCCTATAATCACTTATTTGTCAATAAATGTAAATTGCTTGAATGTCAATTACAGATACTATGTATTATTATTTACCAAAGTTCAATCAAAGAACTCTCCAAGGAGACGAGGCTGGGCATTTTTTGTCTACACGTGTAAAAGAAGGTGATGAACTTGATGTTTGTGATCAAAAAGGTTCTATTGGTAAAATTATTATTGAAAAAGTTGATAAGAAGAAAAAATTAATTCAGTATTCGTTACAAAGTTATGAAGTATTAGGCAAAAAACCTAATGAAAAGATTTTATTTCAAGCAATTCCTGATAAGCAATATTTGGATAAATTGGTTGAGCTTTTGCCATTGGCTGATATTGATAGACTGATTTTGTTTGAATCTCAATATAGTCCTAAATACAATATTAACTGGGAAAGACTAAAAAAAAATTTTGATTCGTTCTACTGAACAATGTCAGCGCCTCTGGCAACCTGAAATTGAACTAGTTGATAATAAACAGTTACAAAAATTGTTAAATGAGAACTCACCTCTAGTTTTGGATTGTACTGGAGAATATAGGGAAAATTTTATAGCCAAATCAATTATTGTTGGGCCTGAAGGTGGTTGGAGTGAGGAAGAGATTGAAAAGTTTAAAAATTTGAACCTTGGTATTTGTAAAATTAGTGAATTAGTTCTGCCTGCTTGGATTGCTGGTTATACATACTTGACATAAATGCTTTTATTGTTTTATTTGTGGAGGTTACTAGAGGATAAAATGAGTATTACACAATATTTGATATTGGATTTTGATGGAGTTATTGGAGACACTTTTGATGCTTGTGTGTTAGCTTATTTATATTTGGAACCAGATTTGAGTATTGAGGAAGCTAAAATGAATCTTCAAAGTTACTTTGATAAACCTGCTCATTGTTTGCAAAATTACGATCCTAGTAAGAATCAAAAGAAAGAGGTTTTTGGAGAATTTTGTTTGGAATATGGTAGATTGTTTGATGGTTTTGTTGTGGAGTTAAAAAAACTTCAGGATACCAAGATGGCAGTTGTTTCTTCTGGCTCAGAAATTTACGTGAAAAAGTTTTGTAAGCAAAGTGGCATCAATTTTGATTATGTATTGGGATACGAGGAACATCACAGTAAAGAAGTAAAGGTTCAAAATATTTTGAATAGCTGGGGTATTTCAGCTGAAAAACTATTTATATTACTGATACGGAGAGTGATATTATTGAGATTGGTAGGATTCTTTCAAAGTCAAGAATTATTGGGGTTGATTGGGGATTTCATAGAAAAGAGCGATTATCAAAGCACTTGTTTGATGATCAGATTTTGATGGAGTTTGAAGATATTCATAATGTGTTAGCGAGGATTTCTTGAAATGAACTGGACAAAAATGAATGGTTATGGGTTTGGATACCAAAGGTCAGCGTTGGATTATTGGATAGTTAGAGGGATTTGCAAATCTGCTGGTATTGCAATATTGTTCTTTATTACTCTTTTAATACGGCACAATATTATAGTCCAGTATAACGTAGAGCAAAAATCAATATTGAAAAAACTTTACCCTTATACATTATCTTATGATATAGATATTTATTATGGGTTTGTAAAAAGAACAAAAATTACTGATTATGGTGGCTTGAGAGATTATGGTTATGGTCTTTTTGAAGTTAATCAAAAGTCTTACAATTATTGTGATTATTCTGAAGATAATGTCAGTAGGATATTCTTTGAAGGAATAAACAAGAATTATGAGAAGATTATGATTCTTAATGCTATGGATATCTTATGTTCTGATTCACAAAAACAAAAACTGCAGATATTCATGGATAAGTATAACTAGTATTTTGATAAAACTCAATTTGGGTTTGGTTCCATTATATTTTGAAAATTTCTAAACGCACTCCACCTTTTTTGGTGGACTTTTTTTGACAAATATGGTGGAATAAAAACATGAACCTGAATTTAGTTCTTCATAATTGGAAGTGTTTTGAATCTGTATCATTAAGTATTCCAACAACTTCTTTTGCTATTGTTGATGGTAATGGAAGTGGTAAGACGTCGATTTTGTCTGCTGTTTATAGTTTGTTTGAGAATAAGCCATGGCCAGGGACTAAGATTAGTGAAAGTATTAAAAAAGACTCTGAGTATTATGGAATTTTAACTAGTTACCCAAAATGGTCTTTGAGTGGTCAGATTGGTAGTAACGGAAGACTAAAAAACAATTTTCAAAAACCTAAAACTAGTCCTATATTTTCTGAACAAAAGCCTTGGCCTTATCTTTTTACTTATTTACCTTCTGATAATGATTGGTTCTTTAAGTCAAGCTCTCAAAAACTTGCCATTCTTGATTCTCTACTAGATCAATCATATCAAGATTATGCTAAATATTTGAGAAATTTGGAGAACGCTGTGAAAGCTAAGAACAGATATCTCAAGTATTGCAGAGAAAATGAAATTACAGGGGATGTAATAATGATAAAACAACTTGGTGATGCAATACTATTAGCTAGTAAAAGTGTTTGGTTGGTTCGATCAGGTTTTTTGAAGTTGCTGGACTCCAAATTAAAAGATTTTGAAAGTTGGATAGCTTCTAATGTTAAGGATTGGAAAGTTGAATATAGGATAAGTGATAGTTGGGGGATTAAAAGACCTTTTGATGAGGTTATAGGAGAGCTTGAAGTTGTAGATTATTCTAAGATTTGGAAAAAAGAGCTTATACTTGGGAGGTGTTTTTTTGGAGCTCAGAGAGATGAATTTGAGATTTCATCTGATAGAAAAGCAGTTCAAAATATATTATCTCGTGGAGAAAAAAGACTATTGGTTTTGTTTATAAAAAATATTGCTAGACAAAAATAATTGATACATATGGTAAATCTGTGAAAATTTGGTGGTTGTTGGATGATGTTTTTAATGAGCTTGATACATTAAGGGAAAAAGTTTTTTTGGAAAAAGTGCTAAATGATACTGATTTTTATATTATAACTGGTACTAAGGAACTTGATCTGGATATTGCAACTTTTAAAGTGGGTCAATTACTAGCAAGTAAATAACTTACCCATGATTCTTTTTCATAAGACCTCTTTCTTAAGAGATAATTTTAATTGGTTTGAAGTTTTAAACTTTGGAAATATTAAAAATAGTGCCTATAAAAGACACTATAGTCGAACTACATTAAACCATTACACTGCTGTACCTATCAAATAGGCAACAGAGTTACCTATGTTGACAGGTTTCGCGGACGTGTAATGTAAAGGGTTTAATGTGTATCCTGTATATATGGTTTTAGCAACAATCTCCGTCACAGCAACAGACATCACAGTCTGCATCACAGCAACCGAGATCAGCTCGATGGGTTATCACTTTCCTAAAGTTAGAGGTGTCAAACGTATTTGTTGTTTGATAAATACAAGCTTGATTTAGTGGAGATTCATAAGACCAGTGGAATTGCTTGGCAACAGGATCATAGCCACGGGTTTTTTTAGAACTACATCTTCTTAATCTTTGATAGCCTTTGTAAGAACCTTTTAATAGTCCAAAATTATTTATAGATCTTAGAGTATAGCTCGAGCAAGAAGGGTAGTGTCTACAACTACCTGTGTATTTTGAAAGATATACTTGATACACCCTGATACAATATATTCCAAAAATTTTGGGAAGGCTAAGCACATTTGATGAACCCATTAATACTACCTCAAGTACTGATTTTGTAATGGTAGTTATTTATTATTTTGTCAAATATGTTTTTGAACTGGTGTCACTAGTATTATGAATATTTAATACAATCAGAATGAATTGTGTTCTCAAGACTCAAAAAGACACTTTTGGTTAGTTGTATTTACTATTCATGAAGAAGACTAAGTGTGTATATTGTTTAGATACAATGTCTTTTATCTGAGACGAATGCTAGGACTCATGGTTGAGGCTAGATGAATTGTAAGAATATATTTTTTCTTAACACCTTCTGGCTTGGATTTTTCTACTGCTTCAATCGCAGTGTTAATATTTTCTACAAGTTTTTTGGAGTCAAATTCTTTGTTAATTTTTCCAACGAGTAAGTGAATATTAGAACTTTTATCATTCTTAAAGTCTACTTTTCCTTGCTTAATGAGGTCGATCATTTTTGTAATATCATCTCCAACAGTCCCGTTTTTGGGATTTGGCATAACACCTGCAACACCGAGAAGCCTAGCTATGACTGGTAATTTGGTCATCATAGCAGGTTCTGCAACTGCTATATCAAAATCAATTTTTTCAGATTTTTTTATCTTAGCAATTAAATCATCCCCGCCAATAATATCGGCCCCAGCTTTTTTAGCTTCAGCTTCTTTGTCTGATGTCACAAAAGCAGCAATTTTTAGTGTTTTACCTGTTCCATGAGGAAGAATCAAACTAGATCTGACTAGTTGATCTGACTTGAGTGGATTAATGTTTAATCTAAAGTGTAATTCAACTGAAACGCCATCTTTAAATTGTGGGTGATCAAGGGATTGAAGTAGCTCAACAGCTTCTTGAACTGGAAGAAAAGTTTTTTCTTTGGTTGCTTCCATAATCTTTTCAAAATTGGCTCTGTATTTTTTGGACTTATTGTTAGTTGTGTTGTTTGTAGTCATATTAATGTGGTTTTAACGAGAAATCTCTCCCAGCTTGAAAATAATAGTTAGATAGTTATTCCTAATAATTTGTACTATCAAGATTTTTTAAAGTGTCTTGTAGATCAGTGTTATCATAGATTGATGAGTTTGGGTTAATATTATTAATATTATCAAAATTTCCATTTTGAATAGCTGCTAAAATAGAAATCCCAGCAGCAAAAGCTCCAAGAATAGTTAATATTATGCTAATGAGTATTAGAATTCCTCTCATCTTATAAAAATGAGAAAGGCTTTCAAAGCTACTAAGTAAACCTTTAGTTAATTCAGCTTCGTTGGAGACATTATGAAGTGCTTTAGCTTGATTAGCTGCTGACCAAAGGTGCTTGGTCATAAAAACTGTGTAGATACCTAAACCAATGTAAACAATACCCAAACCAAAAACCAAAAGTAGAGGTAGTCCAACCAGTATCATAAAGCCTGCACTAATAAATCCAAGTATGGCAATGAATTTAGACCAAAAGGCAAATCTTTGAAAAGTCTTTTGATTTTCTTCTGTAGTATATTTGATGTTAACCATAAGATGAGTTGTGTTGTGTGTTGTATAATGATTTAAGCTTCTACAGTTACCCCCATGGATTTGCAGGTTCCTTCAACCATTTTCATAGCTTGATCAATATCATAGCAATTAAGATCTTGCATTTTTTTCTCAGCAATTTCTTTGATTTGATTTTTGGTAATTTTGCCCACTTTTTCACGAAGTGGATCAGCAGAACCTTTGGGGGTTTTGATCGATTGTTTGACTAACTCAGAAACTGCCGCAGTTTTGAGAACAAACTCAAAAGACCTGTCTTCAAAAATTGTAACAACAGCAGGAACACCCCCTGTCATTTGAGCAGTGGCTTCATTAAACTCTTTGCAAAATTGCATTAGGTTAAGTCCATATGGTCCAAGTGTAGAACCTACTGGAGGAGCTGGATTTGCTTTGCCTGCTTGAATAACTAGCTTGATTTGGGTAGTAATTTTTTTGTCGGCCATAATATATAGAGTATTAATACATAAGTGGGCAGGTTTGTCAATGGACAAAATTATAAAACTATGCTAAAAGTAATTAGTTAGATTGAGGCTTCTTAAAAATGGACACCATAATAATTGAGTTGGTACAGATAGATAAATTATTTGTTAGAGTTGACCCTAATTTACTCCCTGGAGATTTTTTTGATTGGGATAGTTTTTGTCAAAATTACATAAACTTACCTATATTAAAACTTTCGCCAATTTTGGTTTTTGAGTATTTGGATAGATATTATTCCTTTTGCAATAACAATTTCATCAAAAGGTTATACAAAAAGATGGCTCAAAATTATCCAATCTGTTTTAGTAAAGGATTTGCTCCTTGTGTCAGAATTCAGCGTGTTGATGAGGATTTTATGCTAAAAAATTATGATCTTGATTTTGAGGATCTGATGCTACAATCAGTACCTTTGTTGGAGCTGTAATCACTTCTCACCCTTTTGGAGGTGAGTTTTTTTTGCTATTTTTTGAAAATCTTTGTAGGATTATAGATATGAAGTCAATACAAAAATTTTGGGGGATTTGTGGGATTGTTGGAATCGTTTGTTGGTTAAGTTTTTTCTCTGTTCAAGTAATTTCTCAAGATAATTGTCAGGATCAGTGTAATGATGAGCAAGAAGTTACATTGATATGTGAAGATATTGTATCAAAGGTTAGTAATATATTTGATCCAATAGATAATAAATATAGAAATTTTCAAGACAAGTACTCCAAAAATGTTAATCTTCTTGAATTCTTGATAAGTAGATTGGGTGACTTGGGTATTGAGAATTCTAATATGGAAGATATTTTGGAAAACATTGATACAAATAATACAAACCTTCAACAGCTTTTTGATACAATGACTAGAGATGTGCAGATAATTAAGAAAGATTGTGGTCAAACTAAGATTGATTTGGAAGTCACTAAGATACAAAGTGATAAAAAGAACTTTGATGAATTGATGAATCTGGTTAATACTGATCTTAGAACCTTGAAAACACTAATTCAAAATACATAATATGACTTGGCAAAAGAAACGAAATGTTTTAATTATACTAATGATATTATATCTGATATTTGTGATAATGGGATTTGTTTTTTGGCAGAGTTCCAAATCTGAGAAAATTACAATGCTTGAAAGACAGACTACACAAAACAAAATAGTTCAAGCTATTAAGGCTGAGAGTGTTGATTTGATTGATGAGTTAATTAAATTAAGTGAATAGACTTTTTTATATTTTACAATCTTGACTTAGAAGTATTTTTTACATAATTTTGTGGTAGATCTTAATTATTAAGATTAAATTATACAACTTATGAATCTATTATATTCTTTGATCATTGGTGGAATAGCTGGGTTATTAGCTGGGTTAATTAGAAAAGGTGAAGGGTTTGGCTTTTTTGGAAACATTATAGTTGGATTAATCGGTGGATTTTTGGGTGGGGTTATTTTTGGAGCTTTGGGTGTCGATGGAGATGGTTTTATTGGTAATTTAATAGTTTCAACAATTGGAGCAGTTGTGTTTTTGTGGTTGGTCGGATTATTTAAGAAATAATTCAGATTTTGCCTCATTATACAAACAAGAATAACACTTTTGGGTGTTGTTTTTGTGTGAATAATTTTAGCAATTGACAAGATAGGTTGCTAATGTTATATTGAGGTTAGCCTATTGTATCTAATTAATAGGTGAGTAAAAAGCAATAATTATTAACTTAATCAATTTAATTTTATGTCTAATTTATTATCTACATACATCGACAATTTTTTTGATGATGGGGTTTTTTATCCTTCACTAGGTTCAAGGAGGACACCAAACTTACCTGCAATCAATATTGAGGAGTTTGATGATAAGTATTCTATCAAAGTAACCACACCTGGGTTGGATCCCAAAGACATCAAGGTGGAAGTACAAGACAACAACCTTAATATTAGCTATGAGCACAATCAAGAAGACGTAGAAAGAGAAAAAGGAAAGGTGATTAGAGAGGAATACTCCCATTATAGTTTTTCAAGGAGTATTAGTCTTCCCAAGAATGTTGATCAAGATTCTATCAAAGCCACTTCCAAAAAAGGTATACTTTGTCTCAGTATCGATAAACTGCCTGAGACTAAACCGCGTCAGATTGATATTGAAGAAGAGGATTAAAATATTTATTGAAATAAAAACAAAAAGTTGAGCAATCAACTGGTGGTGAAAAAAGACAAACATAGCCTACCCCTTCGGGGGTCGCATTTTTTTAGATTTTGAAGAGTGTTTTTGGTAAAAAATAGTCGAACTACATTAAACCATTACACTGCTGTACTTATCAAATAGGCAACAGAGTTACCTATGTTGCCAGGTTTCGCGGATGTGTAATGTAAAGGTTTAATATGTATCCTGTATATTGGATAGTTTTTTTGATGATGAACCTTTTTATTTGATTATGTTTAGGTTGTATCTAGCCAAAGCTTCTGCTCTAGCTATTTTATGGTCTATTATTGGTTCTTTAAGATCATAATCTTTTGGTAAATATTTTTTGATGTACTTCTCATCTGGATCAAATCTTTCTTGCTGGCTATATGGATTGAATATTCTAATTGGTTTAGGATCAATCCCTACACTAGCCCCCCATTGCCACCCTCCATTATTACTAGCTTCATCTAGATCCAGAAGTACAGATCTAAAGTAATCTTGCCCCCAACGCCAATCAATTCCAAGATTTTTGGTCAAAACTGAAGCCACAATCATTCTAGCTCTATTGTGCATCCAACCTGTTTGAATAATCTGATGCATAGCTGAGTCAATAATTTTGTAACCTGTTTGGGCTTGAATCCATTTTTGAAAGTATATTTTTGCTTGCTTACCTTCCCTCCACATAATATTGCGTTTTTTTGTTTGTAACTCCATATTCATGCAATGTGGATTATGATACATAATATACTTGTAAAATTCTCTCCAGATTAATTCACTAATGTATGTTTCTGCTCCAGTGTCGCTGATTGAGTGTTTTTTAAGAATTTTGTTAATTAGAGTCCTGGATGAGATAAGTCCCCAAGCCAAAGCTACACTCATTCTGCTTGTAAGAGGTTTCTGGATATCCTCACCCATAAGGTTTCTGTTCTTTGAATAAAATTGTAATTCTAATTTGTTGAATTCATCAAACTGTTTGATTGCTTCATTCTCACTGGTGTACCAAAATTTTTCGTATACAGGTCTTTGATAGATCTTATCAAGATTTACTTGACCACCTCCAAACTAAGAATCCAGGGTTTATCAAGATAGGTAAATAGAGATTTTTGAAGGGTTTTGGTATTTTCAAATTCTATTTTTTTTTATTGAGATTTT
>JAAUSE010000033.1 GCA_012031925.1 Candidatus Altimarinota bacterium | reverse complement strand
CATTATTGGATGGCTCATAATTATATTTTTCTAGTTACATAAAAAAACTGATAGACTGTTAAACTATCTTAATATGGTTTTTCTAATGACCGTGAGTTTTGTGCCATTTAGTTCACATCTACTTGGAAGTTATCCCGAGACTAATTTTGCGATTAGTTTTTACGCCGTCAATATCATTATTATTGGAACTACATTGTATATTCTAAGACAATACTTACTGAATCGACCATATCTTCTCCAAGATAGTATAGATTCTAAAGATATTATTCACGGTACTGTTAGAATCTTCTTACCTCCTGTATTTGCCGCAATTGCTGTGGTTGTATCCTATTTTAACATACCAATGAGTTATATTTTATTAACTTTCCCATTTGTTTTTAACATATTACCAGGTGGGCTTAATTATTTGGAATACAAGCTAATTCACAGACCAAGGATATTCATAAATCCAAATGATAATTCTAAAATTCATCGACCAAAAGCTTCAAATAGCTAACACTTGATATTCTGCTAGAATTCCAAGATCACTACAAAAACTTATCTTTTTCTTAAGAATCTACCTCCTATTCTTTATTAGACCTGTTTCCTAAATAAAGACCTTGGACTGATTCTAAGCACCTCTTTGATTAAAGTATATCAAACAGGTTCTATTTTTGTTTTGGTCTTGTCAAAAGACTTTTTTTGTGCTAGGTAAGGGCAAAATATAGTCAACTAGCTAATCAAAGTCACAATGTCAAAATCAATTAATCAACAAGTTTTTTACGATCCAACAGGCAAAAGATGGAGATTATCATTATCTCTTGGATTATTTATTGGAATAATTTTACTAACTCTTATTTCTTTAACAATTAACAATGTTTTTAGAATATATTCAATTAATTCTACCATAAGAGCTCTAACGTATGATTCTCAAAGATCCAAAAATATTCAGCGAGATATTATTACTAATTACACATATACTTATGAAGAATACGTTAGCTTTAAGGAGCAATCTGATATAATTGATCAAGTGTTTTTTAACTCTGCAAGACCTGAGTTACAAGATGGTCAAATCAATCTTATTACCAAATCTGGTGAAGAGTTTGAGAGAATTCATAAATTCATTAATGATAACACCCCGAGTATTAACTCAAATCTCCAAATAAGTGACATTAATTATGATAAAAAATATTATGAATTTCGGGATAATAGCTATACTCTAACAACTTTGATTAATAATCAAAAATATCACAGCAACTTTATCAAACAAATCAAAAAACATATTTTGGATCAAAATTACTCTGGTGTAAGTTTGAGTTTTCGTGAAATCACATTTGCCGATATTGATAAGAACTCCTTATACAGTTTTATTGAAGAACTTGACTCAGTTCTCCCACAGTCACGAATTAATTTATCTATTCCAACTGAAGCAGATATATCAAAAGTTAAACAAGTTATTAGCAAAGTTGATAGTCTAACTATCCAAATTAATCCTATCAAAAATAGTTTTGCTCAGACAAAAGATCTCAACCAAATCGATCAAAATGTTCAAAAACTTCTAAAGGAGTTCTCAAACTTACCCGTTTCCTTGATGATATCTAGTGATAACGCTATCTTTACATATCAAAACAATGAATTAATCTCAAATCAACCCATTTCCTATTCTCAAATAGGAGATTTAATAAGCAAGAATGGACTTAAGATAAGTAGTGATGAAAACCAACCCCAAAAACCCAACTATTTGGAATATTCTCAAGATGGTTATGATTTTAAAATTGTTCTAACTGATTCTGTGTACCACTATAACACCCTTCATCTTTTGGATAAGAGTTTGGGTGAGAATGTTACAGCAATTGGTTATAGTGACCTTGGTTTTGAAGACCCTCTCTCTTGGGACATAATCAACACTAATGACATTAATGTTCGTCAAGAAATTATCCAAAAACTAAAATTTAATACCTTTATAGACAAAAAAGGAATAGGAGATATCGTAACTCCATCTGCCGATCCAGTATTTGGTGAGCGCAAAATAGAATTTCAAGATAATCTAGCGGTGCATCAGGAAATTATTACCTTGCCAAAAATGCCCAAGCATATTTTACACAAGCTAATTCCAATTCCATTGCCCTTACTTTTGATGATGGTCCTGATCCAATTTACACACCGCAAATACTTGATATTCTCAAAGAATATGATGTAAAAGCAACTTTCTTTGTGATTGGTCAAAACGTTGCAAAATACCCCGAAATTACCAACAGAATAATCGAAGAAGGTCATATTATCGGTAACCATACTTACACTCACCCCAAAACTTACACTCTTGAAGAAACAGTACTTGCCAATGAAATCAAAGCAACTCAAAATATTGTCCAAGAAGTAACTGGAGTTACACCAAGGTACTTTAGAATTCCTTTTTCGGATTTGACCTCACTAGATACTGAAAAAGATTTAACAAGATATAATATAGCTCAAGATCAAGGTTTAATCTCAGCAGAGTACAACGTTGATTCCAAAGATTGGGAACTAAATGAAAAACAAAAAATCCTAGACAAAATCTTTAGTTATGATCATAACGAATCAAGTCAAGTCTTATTACATGATGGAGGTAATAATCGTCAATCAACTATTGAAGCATTACCTGAAATAATTGAAAGACTAAGGTCTCAAGGAATTAATCTTGTCACTGTAGAAGAAGCGGACACAACTAACAATCCAGTTGAAAATACTAAAAACAGCCTTACTATTTTTAGCAAGTTAGGGTTTTTATTTCAAAATATTCTTGTATCCTTTACTTCTGCCTATTTCTTATTATTCTTAGCTTTTGTTATGGCTAGATACATTTTGTTATGGCTACTTAACATCTTATCAGTATTTACCAAAACAGCCAAAAAATATTCACCAATTAAAGAAAAGCCACTAGTAAGTATTTTGATTGCTTGTTATAATGAAGAACAATCTATTCAAAGAACAATCCAATCCGTGCTGGATTCTACATACAAAAACATTGAAATAGTTGTTATTAATGACGGTTCCAAAGATAAGACTCTCAATATCCTACAATCAAATTTCTCTAAAAACCACAAAGTTCAGATCATATCTCTACTTAATGGTGGCAAAGCCAAAGCTATCAATAGAGGTCTAAAGATAGTCAAAGGAGAGTTTGTTCTAAGTATTGATGCTGATACCCTAATTTATCCTGATACTTTGAGCAATTTGTTATCGCAGTTCAATCCCCAAACTGGGGCAGTAGCTGGAAATATTCAAGTTGGCAATGATGCTAATCTTCTGACTAAGAATCAAAGGTTAGAATACATTCTCGGACAAAACTTTGATAAAATTGCTTTCCAAACTATCAACAGTATTATGGTGATTCCAGGAGCTTTAGGTATGTGGAGGTTAGAAGCAATAAAACAAAGTGGAGGTTATCAAACTGACACCTTAGCAGAAGATGCTGATCTCACAATAAGACTTATCAAAAATGGATGGAAAATAAAATACACCAAAAACGCATTAGCAATTACTGAAGCTCCTGATAATATATCATCCTTTATAAAACAAAGAGTTAGGTGGATGTATGGTACTCTCCAAGTTATTTTCAAGCACAAAGAAATGTTGTTTAACAAAAAGTTTGGTTATTTCGGGTTTGTAGTCATTCCTGAGTTTATCCTAACATATTTTTTCTTACCAATTGCTCTAGTCAGTAACTTAATCTTGTTGTTTTTAGTAGCCAAGGTAGTCACAATAATATTTGAAATAGATATTTATTTTGGTTCTTTCTTTGAAAACAGCTCTTTAGCTATCAGCATTATTCTTTTCTTTGTGTTTATGTTCTTGTATAGTTTAAGTGTTGCAATAGCAATTTACCGAGAACAATCAAAAAATAAGTGGGAGCTATTACTGTACATTCCTTTTAACATACTTGTTTACAGGCAAATGCTTTGGTTAATCAATATTTGGGTAATTATCAAAGCCATCAAAGGGAGAAAAGCTCTCTGGAATCATTTTGAAAAAAAGGGAGAAATTAAACTTTTGACAACTACCAAAAATAAACCCAACAATTTATTGTCCAAAATAAAAAAAGTCTATAAGAATTGGTCAAAAAAATATTCTTAGCCAGATTGCTCTTCTAACTAATAGACCTCTTTCCAAATGAAAAATTGCAAATTAGATTTTAGAAAACTCTATTCAAAATAAAAAAGTCTTGTCAAAAAGAAAATACTCAAAAAGTCTTTATTCATAAAGTAGTTAACTATGAAAAAAGACATAGCCTCCAAACCCATTTTTTACGATCCAACAGGTAAAAGGTCCTTTTTTTTTGTTTTTGTAATAGTTATTCTGATTATATCACTTATAATCTTATTAGCTCCAGTTTTAAAAACAATATTTCACTATATAGTGCCAAATCACCACTCCAGAGTGATTATAATCCAAACAAAACCACACCCAACCAAAAAACCTTTATCTCATACAACTATTCATACAAAGAATTTTCAAGGTTTAGAGAAAATTTTCAAAATATTGATACAATTTATCTAGACCTAATCAATCCAAAAATTGAAGATAATAAAATTTCCCTCAACCCCAAAAGTAGTAGCGATACAGAAAATTTTGATAAATTTTTAATTAATAATAATCTGCAACCAGATTTGTATCTTAATCTCAAAAATTTTGATACACAAAAGAATTATATCAATGAAATAATTAACCAACCAAATCTTCATGAAAATATTGCAAATGAATTAAATAATCTTCTTTTAGAGAAGAATATGAAAGGACTAAATATTGATTTGTCTGATTTTGATTTGATGCTTTTAAACAAAAATAACTTTCAACAATTAGTTGAGAGTATAGATAACTTGTTGCCACCAACTAAACGTTTGGTCTTAACTATTCCATACAACGAAAATGGCAGATTCATGACTAATTATATAGGTAATTTTGATGAAATTATAATTAATATTTTTCAACAAAGGCCCAATCAAAAACTCGAATATTTAGATCAATTTCGTAACTATATTGATAATTTACTTTCCAAATATAACTCAAAAAAAATTTCTCTAATCATTGATCCTAGAAGTTTTTTAGTATCCTTTGACAAACATCGTATTGAAGATTTTGTGTTTGTTGATTTTTCTACTATTGGCAACAAATTGACTCAAACAGATTGGACTTTAGATAAAACTGCCAACAAAAAGAACATCTACTCTTCTTTGAGAAGTCCTACTCAAAAAAATTCAAAGTATTTTCTTTACGACTCGGTGTTTTTTTATAATCTTCAATACACTATTTTTGCACATTTGGAAAACCCCAAACCCCAATTAGGCTTGTCTAATATTGGCTCAGAAGATCCAATTATTTGGAAAATTATTAACAATTATGATTTTGAGAAACAGCATTCAATATTGCAAGAGTTGATTTTTGATACTAGCGTTTTTTCCAAAGATACCGGAGATTTGATAATCTCTTCCTCCAAGCTAGTAGCAGGTAAAAGAAAACTAATCATTGAAAAAAATTATATAACCAATTGGTCTATTGAGTCATTTCCCAAAAACCCTCGGCTCTTATCCGCTAAGGCAGATCAAACTTCTGTCGCACTTACTTTTGATGATGGCCCTGATCCAGTATATACCCCTCAAATACTTGATATTCTAGATCAAAAAAAAGTAAAAGGAGTCTTTTTTGTAACGGGTGAGAATGTTGAAAAGTATCCAGATATTGCTAACCAAATAGTCAGCAAAGGTCATATAATTGCTAATCACACCTATGATCATCCTAGAACATATGCAATGAGTGATCAGGAGTTTATAGCCCAAATTCAGTCTACTCAAAATATTATTGAAAAAGTAACTGGAGTAAGCCCTAAGTATTTTCGAATACCTTATTCGGATAGTTCAAGTATAGAAAATATAGAAGATTTAAGAAGGTACAAAATTTTGGAAAAACATAATCTTCAAGCGGCCCACTATGATGTTGATTCCAAGGATTGGGAACTTAATGACCCTCAAAAAATTATTGATATGGTTCTTTCTCACGATCTAAAAAACTCTTCTCAATTACTCTTTCATGATGGTGGTAGTGATCGCAGTAGTACAGTAAAAGCTTTGCCAGCAATTATTGATAATATCCATAGCCAAGGCTTAAAAATTATCACACTTGATCAATTTACATCCAAAACAGAGCAAACTATCAACCAAGAAAAAAAGTCCTTTTCCCAACTAGGCTTTGGAATTCAAATAATAGGTTCAAAAATTATAAGGTACTATCTAAATATTTTTTTAATACTTGTTTTTGTCAGATATTTCGGGCTTTGGGTTCTGAATATTATTACAATATTTTTGCCAAAAAAAATAACTAATCAATCCCAATTAAGAAGTTTTGTTTCAATTCTTATTCCTTGTTACAATGAAGAAAATACAATTGTCAAGACTATTCAAGCAGCTCTTGAGTCGAATTATGCAGAGTTTGAAATTATAGTAGTTGATGATGGATCTATTGATAATTCCAAAAAAGTTCTTCAAGAAAAATTTATCAATAACCCCAAAGTTAAGATTTTTTCTATACCAAATTCAGGAAAAGCTGAAGCTCTAAATTATGCTTTGAAATTTGCCAAAGGGAGCTTGATTCTAAGTATTGATGCTGACACATTAGTGTACCCAGACACATTAAAAAATCTAATTTCCTCAATGGATTCAAAGACTGGTGCAGTAGCTGGTAACATACAGGTTGGTAATTACCACAATATTCTTACTAAGAATCAAAGGCTGGAGTATATCAATGGGCAAAACTTTGACAAACTTGCTTATGGACTGATAAATGGTATTATCGTGGTTCCTGGGGCTCTTGGTTTGTGGAGAAAAAAAGCTATCCTCTCAGCTGGTGGTTACCAAAAAGACACACTAGCTGAAGATGCGGATTTAACAATCAGACTACACAAAAACAATTGGCAAGTAAAATATAATCATTATGCATTGGCTATCACAGAAGCTCCTGACAAAATCTCCAAATTAATCAAACAAAGAGTTAGATGGATGTATGGAATTTTGCAAGTAGCTTTTAAAAATAAACAAATAATCCTCAATCCCAATTACAAATGTTTAGGCATGATAGTTTTACCCGAAGTTTTACTCAATATTTTTTTCTTGCCAGTTACTTTGGCTGCAAATTTGCTTTTTATTATCTTTTTTGTAAAAGCAATTGGGCTATTTTTTGGTTACTCATTTAGCTCCGTACCTTATCTAAACAATATACCCACCGATAGACTTTTTGAAATCATAACTCTCTTTTTGGTAACATATTTAGCTTCTCTTATACTTGCTATATTTAGAGATAAATCTAGTAACAAATGGCTTTTACTTATCCAATTACCATTCCACCTTTTTATATTTAGGAATTTTTTGTGGTTATTGAATATTTTAGTAGTTTTCAAGGTTTTTCAAGGAAAAAAAGAATCTTGGAATCATTTTCATAAAGCAGGCAAGATAAAACTACTTGATCAAAACAAGAAGAAATCAAAACTCTTAACCCAGGGTTAAGAAAACTTAAGAAACTGTTTACTATCTCCTCCTAGATATTCTTCTAACAATTAGTCTGATTAATTGTAGGTGAACAAAAGCAATATGAGATTTGGTAGTTCTTTCAAAGTTTAGGAGTAACCTCCTTGCTTTATTCAAATGACAATGTACTTGCTCCACAATCCATCTAAACTTAGAGATTTGCTTGTTCAAGTAGCTTTGAATACTTTCTTGCTGGACATCTAAGTTAGTTGTTTTGTTAAGTCTTTTATCTCTTTTCATTGAGTATAGTTTAAATCCAAGTTTAGACAATTCTCTTTCTAGTTTTCTAGATTCAAAACCTTTGTCTGCAATGATTACGGTATATACTTTTGGTCTAGCCTTCATTGTTGCAAACTTACACATATGATTTAGAAATGCTGTCTTTTCAGCTTCATTGGCTTTGGACAAGAAAGCTGACCAAACTCTACCTATTATGTCTGTTAGAATGAATCTTTTGTTTCCTGTAATCTTCTTATGTCCATCGTGACCTTTTTGAAGTTTTTGAGTCATGTTAGTTGCTCTGACACTTTGAGAGTCAATTACTAGAATATGTTGGTAGTCTAGCTTAAGTGATTGGCTAGAGCTATCAAGTAATTGCAGATGTTTCTTGTTTTGGTAGTAAACAGTTTCTATTAATAACTTTACAAAACTTTGATTATTTACTATAGTGCAAACAAAATTTGGCTATGATAACAAGAGCTCCCAGGTCTACCAAGGTACTTATTTGGTTAGCAAAAAAATACATTAATAAGATTTCCAATTCTTACTATAAAAAACATGATCAAAAATTACCAATAATCTTGGTGGCTGGAACTGCTGGCAAAAGCTCAACAACATTCTTAATCAAGCAACTTTTTCAAAATAATAGCTGGGAAGTTTTTTCTGGAGCCTCTCAAGAATCTTGTTTGAATTCCCTTTCTGGTATAGTTATGGTACTGACTAATAATTACCCATCTTTTGAAGGAAATCTAGCTGGAGTCAAAAAAGCCAAATTCGTTCTCACAAGTCTTTTGAAGTTATTTACTATTAGCTATGATTTACCCAAAGAATCAATTTTTGTGTATGAAGTTGGTTTTAATGAGCAAAATGAAGCCAATTATTTTTTGGAGGTTTTCTCAAGCTTAGTAAGTGAATTAATAATAACCAATCTTACATACGAGCATTCTGAAGGTTTTGCTAGACAGTTTGATCAAAATAGTTATGACCAAATCAAATTGAAATTACCAGTTAATTGGCGAAAAATATTTGAAAATTCTAAGCTTGATCCTTTGTTAAAAAACATAGCTCTAGAGCAATTCAAACTAGCGAAACTCACCAAAAAAATTATAATTCCTGACGACATTGGTAATATAAAAAATTCTTTACAAAGTAATTTAACTGGTACTTATAAAAATCACAAAGTGATAACCAAAAGAGGCCCAAATTTTTCTTTACTTATTGAGAATAAGTTTGCCTTCTCGGATGAATATCTTTTGCCAATAACTTTTGGAAAATACATTTATATACTAGCTCTTCTCTCTTCTCAATATGAATTAAATCCCAAAAACCTAATCAAAACTCTCAAGCAACCTCAGCTACCTAATGGACGATTTGGCATTCTCCAAGGGCAGTTCAAAACCACAATTATAGATAGCACCTACAACTCTGATCCATCATCTTTGATAGGTTATTTAGAGTTATTCAAAGAGGTGGTAACTTCTTTCAAAAATTGGGAAGAGTATATTTCCAAGAATCCAGATCCAAATAATCCTATCAATTCTCCAAAGCATTATCTCATTTTGGGAGAAATGAGAGAGTTAGGAGATACTAGCATTGAAGCTCATTCAAAAATTCTCGTTGAGTTAATGGAAATTGGCAAACAGTACAGAGATTATATTCAAGAAATTATCTTAATAGGAAGAGAGTGGCTCAAGTGTGACCAAAATAAAATCCCAAAAACCCATGGTGATATTAACTATATTACTTTCAACAATCAAATATTCAAAGTCTATCTGCGAAGTGGAGATGTTAACAAAACCCTAACTCCAGACACAGTTAGACCTCATTCTTGGTTTTGGCTAAAAGGCTCTCAAAACACCATTTTCCTTGAAATTACTGCCCAGCATTTGCTCCAAAATCCTAAAGATCAATCTAGGTTGTGTCGCAGAGGTGAAGATTGGGATCAAATTAGAGAAGAGTGGAGTTGACGGTTTTGTAAGTCTTAGATATAGTATAGCAAAATCCAATTTTCCAATGACCTCAAAAACTTCTCAACCAAACTTTAATATCAGCTATTTTGGATCTTGTTCTTTTTCTGTGCCAATTCTTGAAGATATCTCCATACATCAAGGTCAATTATTGGGCGATATAGCCAAGAAGCAATTTACAAAATTATCTTCCAAACATAAGGAATTTTTGAACATAGAGCCTGAGTTTTGGAATGAGCTAAAAAAGGATTCAAATGTTTGGTCACACAAAGTCTTACAGAAGCCCATAAATCTTCAAGTGGTTGTCACCAAGTCAGCCTCAACAAATAGAGGTAAAGCTTTTACAAACCCTATTCAAGAATATTGTGAAAGGAAGGCTATTTCATGGCTAAGCCCTAATAATCTGAAAGATGAATTTGCTATAGTCAAAAAATTCCTCAAAAATACCGATATTGCAATTGTTGCCTCTTATGGACAAATTATTCCAAGCATTGCTCTAGCTCTAAGTAAATATGGTTACTTGAATTGGCATCCTTCCAAACTTCCAGAATATCGTGGTCCTTCACCAGTTCAAGCTGCTATTAGCAATGGTGACAAAGTAACAGCCCTTTCTTGGATAGCTTTGGTTCCACAAATGGATGCTGGGGATATATATTTCCAAGATGAAGTTCGTATTGATAAGGATGATACTTTTAGTGATATAATCAAAAAAATGGCTCTGCTAGGTTCTCAAACTTGGGCTATGATTGCCGCCATCAAAGTTCTTGAAGAACAAAACTCACAAGAAGATTCACTTCTAACAACCTTTGCACCAAGAAGACAGGATTTTGAAAAAGCTACAATTACTAGCAAAATCAACAAAGACAAAAAATTCCTTGATCCAGAAAAATTTGATGCCCATACAATTTATAATCACTACAGAGCATTCATCGAGTTTCCTGGTTCTTGGCTCAAGATTAAATATTTTGGAGGCTATATCAAGATTATTCAAATTCTTGGAGTTTTTGATGAAGAGCAGTTTAAAAATATTTGCAAAGAATCAATATCACTAAATCATATCAAAGATTTATTCATTATTAAAAATAAAACACAGCGACTTTTCATCAAGTGCAAACACGGTTACCTTGAATTATCCAAGATATGCACACCTGAAGGCAAAGGGCTTAACATATCTGGGTACAATTTTAATGATGATGCAAACTAATATAATTCTTACCAAAACTTTTGTTGATCAAAAAAAACTCAAAGAAGATGTGGCTAGCATTTTTTTCACCAAAAAAAAATAACTTGCACAGGTTTTTTAGAAATTCAAAAAAACCCTCATTCAAAATTAATTTACTCTCAAAAAGAGTCTCAAGGTTTGTTACTCAACCTAGATTTTAACCAAAAAAAAGATTACAAAAAATCTCTCTTATCACTTTATGAACATCGTGAAAAACCAACTCTTCTCTTTTTGGGGGATCTAGAAAGATATTCACTACCTCTACAAGAAGGTATGCTTAGGCTGCTTGAAGAACCACCACAAAATCTTCACATCATACTTTTTTCTCAAACACAGAGTAATATTTTATCAACAATCACTTCTCGAAGCAGAGTTCACACACTACCTCTAGAATATATTTTTCAAATAATTGACCCTCTAATGCTTCAAAAAGTCCAAAACAAACTTCCACCAGTCAAGGAGTCTGTAGTGTCTATTTTGAAAAGCCCTAGCTCTATTTTAATTGATAATATTAACAAAGTTGAAAGAGAAGAAATAACTTTTTGGTTATGGCAAATCAATGAATATCTTTCTCAAGCTTATACCAAGAATCCAACTAAAAGGCTTGCCACCAAAATCCATGCAGTTTTGCAAGCTATTAATTACAATTCCCAAAATCTCCAAAAAAAATTTGTTCTAGAAACTCTAAATCAAAATTTTATACTGAGCTCATACTAATTGTAGACTAACTAAACAACAGGTGAAGCCTAGAAAGTTGAGACTTTTCTTGACAAAAACATGGGAATCCCTCTTACTTAAAAAGAGCTTAAATACGGTCTATAGGAGTTAAATAGTCTAATGAAAAACAAAAAAGCTTCCATAACCGGAACTCTTGTGATTATTATTTTTACATTACTTGTATCTCGTCTTTTTGAAAGCGAAATTGAAACAATAGCTACCAAAAATCATACTGTTATTTGTGAAGAAAGTACTGAGAACCAAGATATTGAAATTGATTTCAAATGTTTTGATAGCAAAAGAAGTCAAACAAAAATTCTAAAAGTTTCTAACAAAACCAACAAAACTAAAAAGATTTCTTATGAGACTGAACAAACGAGTTTGTTAGACTATAAGAAGCCAGTTGAACTTGTTTTAAAAAAATCAGAAAAAAAATCAATACAGCTCCCAATAAACACCAAGAAAGTAAATGTTGAAGTAAATAAAGAGGAATATTAGCTAATGGTCAAACTTTTCGTTTGGCCATATTTTTTTTGTCAGTGTTAGTTTGTATAATGCTTTAGTTGA
>JAAUSE010000032.1 GCA_012031925.1 Candidatus Altimarinota bacterium | reverse complement strand
TCGAAAACTTATGCAACACCTTGTATGGTACAACACCAAAAGACCACACTTATCTCTTGACTTAAAATCACCCTTGCAATATGTACTTGATAACGATCAAAATTCCAGAATGTGGTGGACGAGTACAAGACTTTGACATTATAGTAATGTTTGCGCAGCATTATCGAGCTACTTTTGATCAAGAAGCTGTCTACATCAAAATTTCTGAAACCACAACTGAACTAATCACGGAGTAAAAAATGAAAGTAATAGCAGTTACCAAAGATAACGAGAATCTGAAAGTGATATACAAACGCCATGAGAACAGATGGTACTATTCAGATGGTAGACCAGTACCACAAGCTGAATTGGACAAGTTTAAAAGTACTATTTTCAAACAACCACCCAATACCAAAGGTGATATATATGATGAAACTTGGTTCCATGAACTCAAAGCAAAATAAATGATAGGATGAGAAGAGGTCTTATGAAAAAACCTCACTCAACCAACCACTAAACACCATCCCACCAAATTGGTGGGCTTTTTCTTGACATTTTTTTGGTTCTAACAAAAACTCCTCCCATGTTTACTCTACCAGAATTACCATATAGTTATGACGCGCTGCAACCGCACATCTCACAACAAACTCTTGAGTTTCATCATGACAAACACCATGCTGGATATGTGACTAAGCTCAATACGGCTCTCGAAAATCATCCGGATTTGCTAGCAAAATCAATTGAAGAACTTTTGAGTGATATCTCTTCCTTGCCACAAGAGATTCAAGGTGCTGTTATCAACAATGGTGGTCAGCATTTCAATCACTCACTATACTGGCAATCTATGTCTCCTAATCCTGTTGAGC
Source organism: Candidatus Altimarinota bacterium (assembly GCA_012031925.1). Classification (GTDB taxonomy): domain Bacteria; phylum Patescibacteriota; class JACMRA01; order JACMRA01; family JACMRA01; genus JAAUSE01. The sequence continues at coordinate 11,624 of JAAUSE010000032.1, read as the reverse complement.
CTACTCAAAAAATCATCGACCTTATCAAAAAGAACTTTGGATCTATGGAGCATTTTGGTGAGCAATTCTCAGCGGCTGGAGCAAATCAGTTCGGTTCAGGGTGGGCTTGGCTTGTGCAAGATGGGGACAAATTAGTAATTGAAACAACCCTCAATGCCGATTCTCCAATCATGCATGGCAAGAACCCACTTCTTGTGATGGATGTATGGGAGCATGCCTATTATCTGGACTACCAAAACCGTCGACCAGATTATATTAAGGAGTTTGTTGGAATCATCAATTGGGAGTTGGTTGAGAGTAGGTTGGTTGATAATAATTAGAGTCGAACTCATACCAAACTTGACTTGCTGTAGTAGTCAAGTAATGTTTGGCATGGTTTCCTGTATAGAATAATTTTTAACCCCAATATCGAAGCTTGTCATTGCGGGCAAGGATCCACATCTAAATATACGGGGTTAGGCTTTATTTACTTCCAATCAAAATAAACTTTTAGATATTGGGTAATTATCTCGGACACTTCTTCAATTGATTTGGATGCATCTATAGTCAATACCAAGCTTGGCAGAGGAGTTGATACGTTTGAATTATCAAAGCATACTGATCATCATAAAGCTTTTTATATCGACTGATATTGACTCCTTCATTTTGATCTTCATATCTTCTGTATGGCTCTCCTTTGCAAGAGGTAATAGCTTCTTCTTTACTGGTAAACGGTCTAGAATACCCTTTGCAATACCATCTATTTTTAGCTCTAGCTAAGGTTGTATCGAGATCAATATGTAAATGAAAAATTGTTACTGAGAGCTTTTTTTCTGCAAAAAATTTAGAAAGCCATTCAGCCTCAGCAACAAGTCTACCAGGTCCTTCAATCAATAATTTCCCGCCATCATCGACAACATTTTCTATCCTACTCTCAACCACATATCGTAGATCCTCAGTCAAAACTCCTTCACCAGCTTCTATTTTTTGTTGCAGTCTCTTGGCACGATCAGCCTCTTCTTGACTAGAACTATTAGAATAACTCTCAATATATTTTCGAAGTTCAGTCCCAAAATCCAAGTGAAAATAATCTTTGAGTAATTCTTGCAAAACACAAACCTGAGTACCTTTTCCAGCTAATGGAGGGCCGTACAAAATAATTACATCAGACATTGACTGTAAGATCATAAACAATAACATTATATTATCAAAAAACCTTCTTGCCAAGTAAAAAGAATTCAATTAAAGTTCTATTTGTATGGGAAAAATTCCATTCTTATCAAGAATTATCAAGATTTGCAAAGCATTTGTACTAACTACTTTACTCTTTAATGTACTGTTATCACCACCAGTAGAGGCGCAAAATGGTGTGGCTGGATTCAAAGAATGTAATTTTAATGGTCAAACAAATACCCAAGATGTTATCGGCAAATGTATTCAACAAGTTCTGCAATTTGCCTTAATAGTGGGGGTTTTTGTAGCCCTTTTTCGCATTGGTTATGTAGCCCTACAATCATCAAATCCTTTTGGCGGGGGAGGCACAACAGCCCAAATGGTCAGCGCTTTGAGAGATTTTGGAATTGGTATTTTGATCCTCGGAGGGCCAGTAATTATTCTCAATACAATTAATCCAGCTTTGCTCAATTTTGATTTTTTAAGTGGTGTAGTAAACTTAACTGGTAGTCCAAACAATAATTCCTCTAATAATCAAGGAAATGATGATTCTGACACAAGTATCAGTGGCTCTAATGCATCTATTGATGGAACCAAGCCAAGTGATCTTCAACAAGCAGTTGAGACATACAAATCTAACCCAGCCGACCAGAATGCTACCAACACTATCAAAAAAATTCTTGAAGCTCAAAGAGAGTGTTCAAGTCTTTTTGTAACCAATTATGATCAGTGTAAAAATATTGAAGATACTGGTTTTCAAAATGCTCTAAAACAAATTCCCCAAGATGTTCAAGAAACTTTAGGTTCAGGGTTTGCTCCCGAAACAGATTTTCAAGGGAATTTTGTTCCTACCCAAGATATTTCTATAGATCCTTCTGGAGTAAGCACTTTTCAGAGCAAAGACAAAAATTGTAAGGTGTTTAACATTCAAATTTCACCAACTAATAATGTAAACCAATCAAGCACTTTGAGTGTTGAAAAATGTAACCAAACTATATCTTCCAGTTTGTTCAAAAAAGGCCCCAATGGTGATTTGGTAATCAACTCCAACACGACTATCAAAGCTGGTAGTGTCATTAACGAGCCCAAAGTAACCTATCTTCCATAAATCTATGTCATCTTATAGTACAAGCAATGATCGTAAAAAAATTATTTTCTTCTCTCTTTCAGGGCTGCTAATCATAGGGTTGCTTAGTTTGTTAATATACGTGAATTTTGCTAATTCCTCTAATAACACAACTCCAAGAGAAGTCAAAGACCAAAATGTGAATTTTCAAGATAATTCAGTTGATGTTCGAGTAACTGACAAAACCTTTGATGATGCTAGTGATCTTGAGCTAGTAGATGAAGTACCTGTAGGTTATTCCAATGAAATAATATTTCTCCCAGGAAATCAAATCGGTTATTTAGACAATAACCTCAAGTTAAGGTTTTCTGGAGTTGACCTACCTAAATCACCCAGTTTTTTCCCAAATAAATTACATTATACCGACAAAGGAATTATTATCAATGAACAGTTTCGCTCAACTATATATCAAAACAATGGAGAATTTTTGACTCTATCATCGAATATATCCAACATCACACCATTTGAGACAAAAGGAGAACAAGTTTATTTATATCTAGATACAGAAAATAAAGCTAACAACTATACAATCAAACAAGCTAGTAATATATTATTATCAGCTAATCCTCCAACTATTGCCAATCTTAACACCGATAAAGAATATCAATTTGTAGAGTTAGAAATTTTTAATCAAACACCTTATATATTAGGTTATGAGAAGCTTTCCAAAAGAGGGACAGTAGATGTGTGGCAAATAACCAATCTCGGTGCAAAAAAAGTAAAGGTTCTTGAAAGCGTAATCTCACTCAAAGTTCAAAATAACCAGTTATTATATACTAACAAACTTGATATTCCGAATGAACTTAGCCCATACAAAACTAGTTTGATAGACTTTGTTGATCCTTTAGATATCCAAGAAAAAGAACTTCAAGTAACTACCAAGTTAGGTCAAGAAAGTGTGTTTGGTAATCTTCTTGCTCAAAGGTGTTCTATAGATGAAAAAGTCACCAAAGTTATCTGTGTAGCCAAACAACGCAAAGTTATTTTTACTTCGCCAGAAGTGCGAGATGTAATTTTTGAAATTGATATTACCACCAATAATCTAACATTTCCTTATCCTAATCTTGTTCTTTCAGCCAAAAGCATTCATCTTTCTAATAGCGGGGAAGTTTTTGTGATCGCTCAAAACAATTCTAAGCTTTACAAAATCCAATAAACTGATCATACAACAAACATGAAAAAGTCGAATTTATTCCAAAACAAAAATGAGTTTCAAGGAAGTAATTTCAAATCACACAAAGTAGAGTTGGAGTTTTTGCAAAACCTTGGCTTTGCTACTAACCCGTTTAATAAAGAAATAACAGGGCTTGATAATATATGGAATTATGCTCAAGAAATAAATCAAAAAAGAGAAAATCTGAATTATCCAATTGATGGCTTGGTGGTAAAGATTGACGACAATATTCTTTCTTCCAAGCTTGGAGTTGTTGGCAAAACTCCACGTGGTTGGTGTGCGATCAAATTTGCTGCCAAAGAATCAACAACCAAGATTTGTGGGATCACTTGGCAAGTTGGTAGAACTGGAAAAATTACCCCTGTAGCAGAGCTTGAAGCTACTGAATTAGCTGGTACCACCGTTCAAAGAGCTTCTTTACACAATTACAACGAAGTCAAAGAAAAAAAACTACACTATGGTGATACACTTGTGATTCGCAAAGCAGGAGATATAATCCCCGAAGTAGTTGATGTGCTAATAAAGCTTAGAGTTCACAAGCATAATAAAAATGCTAATACTGACTCAAGTGGCAAGTTCAAAATACCAAATAAATGCCCCTCATGTGCTACCCAGCTTATCAAAACCCAAACCAAAATTGATCTCCTTTGCCCAAACATAGACACTTGCCCAGCACAAATTATTGGTAGACTAAGTTATTTTTCTTCACGCAACCTTGCTAATATTGTTGGATTATCCGAAAAATAATTGAAAGGTTTATTGATGAATATAAAGTCAGTGATATACCTGATCTATATAATCTTCCCTGGGATCAAATTAAAGAATTAGAAGGATTTGGTAGTAAATCCGTTGAAAACCTCCAAAAAGCGATTGATAATTCCAAAAAAATATCAGATGTAAAATTCTTAGCCTCTCTAGGGATTGATGGAATAGGACCAGAAGTTGCTAAGTTAATTATCAAAAAAATTCAACAAAAAAGCAATGATAAACAAAATTAGACTACATAAAGTTATAAAAAATTTAGTCCAAAAAAAAGACGCTTTGGAATATACTAAACCAGAAATCGCAAGGAATATTGAGACTTTTGGGGTACTAATTGATGGTAAGCTAAGCAAAAACCGACTAGAGTGGGTTATTGATGGACAATCAATTGAGTTCATTCATTGGCCTCAAAGAAAGCATGGTGATTTTGCAAAAATAAAAGTTTTATTCCAAGACGAGACCTTAATGTTATTGTTCAAACCCATTGGGGTAGTAGTGCAAACAGGCAACGGTCACCAGTCTAAAAATCTCGTTCAGTGGTTAAGAGATAATTATGATCATCAAAAATCTTTTGATCTTAGCTTGTATCCTTCAGGAGGGTTAATCAACAGAATAGATAAAAATACTCAAGGTTTGATTCTTGTGGCCAAATCTGTTGAATACAAAAATTTCTATCAGAATCAGTTTAGAAAAAGAAAGATTATCAAAAAATATTTAGCATTAGTTAATAATCTTACGGAATCTCAATACCATGTCAAAGCTTGGCAATCAAGATCCAAAAAAGAACCAACAACTCAAAAATTATTTTGGGATAAAAAAGAAGCCCAAAAATATGATCCCAAAGCAAGATACAGCGAATCAATAATTAATCCACTGTTTGTTTGCCCAAAATCTAATCAATCAATTATAGAAGTTAGTATCAAAACTGGTCGTATGCATCAAATTAGACTACATTGTCAAGAGTTAGGATTTCCTTTGGTTAATGATCCAAAATACAACAAAATAATTCCCAAAAACCTTAATATTTGTGAGTCAAAAAAAGCTCATCCAAAATTAATTGAGCCTGAAGTTTTTTCCAGAATCCTTGATTCTTTATTTGATCAATCTGATTATGGTCTACTTTCGAACTATATCAAAATTGAGCTGTTTTCTGGAAAATTCCTAGAATATACTTACAAAAAAAGCGACCAATTCTAGTCGCTTGAGATTGTATTTAAAATCTAATCTCTTTATAAGGGTGAGATTTACCAACAATTGATTTATTTAAGGCTTTGGTTACTTCTTTACACTCACTAAGAAGTTCTCCTCCAACAAGAAATTTGATGTCATCATTCTTTACAATCAAAGTTATTGATAGAGCAGGATCAAAAAGACTAAAATAATACCTTCCGTTTTTATTACTCCTGATAGCTTCTAAAAAATCTATCCAATCTGTCCTTTTACTTCGCTCATTCCACTCAAATTTAGCATAAATGATATTTAATTGTCTGATAGTTGACTTATCATCATATTCTTGCATATCATACTCCATACTAACTAATAGTTGTAATAGCTTATTTTTACAAAAATGTAAAGCCTATAAAACTGACATATACAATTATTTATAATATATTCAAATTAGTTTTATAGAAGTATTTAGCAAATATAACAAAAAATCATATCAAAATAACTATTTCAAAAATTATTCAAAGCTCAAGAGTAAATTTTTATAATTTAATCAAATCTTTTTCTTCAACCACAGTTAAAATTTCATAACCCTTTTTAGTCACCAAAACTGTATGTTCAAAATGAGCACTCATAGATCCATCACTTGTTGTAACTGTCCAGCCATCTTCTTTTGTGTTATCAAAATCAACTCCCCCTGTACCAAGTGTGAACATTGGCTCAATTGCAATCACTTGATTCTCAAACAAAGTTGCCCCATTTCCTTTTCTTCCAGCGTTCATAATAAATGGTTTTTCGTGAACTGCGTATCCAACACCATGACCACCGAGTTCAAGGACATTTCCAAGTTTGTTTTTTTGTGCAACCTCATCAATAGCAGCACCAATATCACCAACTTTTTTACCAGCCTTAATTACCTTTATTCCTTCCATCAAAGCCTTTTCAGTTTTTTCAACCAATTTTTTTTCATCTTTATCAACCTCACCAATAATAAAAGTTTTGGCAGAATCAGAGAACATCCCTTTGTATATAACCCCAAGATCCAAACTAACTAAGCTATTGTTGGGAATAATCTTTTCTTGATTGCTTATTCCGTGAACCACCTGATTATTAATAGATGTACAAAGTGCATACCCAAAGCCTTGATAGCCCAAAAAACTAGGCTCCCCATTATTATTACGAATAAAATTAATTGCAAAATCATCTAACTCCTTAGCAGTAATCCCAGGTTTTAGTATCTTACCAAGATGATAATAACAAGACATTAAAATCCTACAAGATTCTCTCAAATTCTTCATATCTTCTTGGTTTTGTATGATAGCCATACAGGTATAAAGCAACAGAATATACTTCTTGTCAATTCTTAGCTGAACCTATCTCGGATTTATTCAACGTGATAAGTTATAATATTTATTTTCAAAAAAAATGACCACACCATATTAAGTGTAGTCAACAGTCAAAGCTTTACTCAATTTTACTTACCAAGAGTATATCTAGGATATTCTTTTTGAGTTTTAGCAATTTTTTGAGTTACTGGATCCAATTCACCAGCATTTACAACAACACTCCAACTATCCGATTCTAATAATCTTTCCTCTTCTTTAATAATTAGATCTTCAATCATATCAAAAACAAATCATACACTTCAAAACCATTTAGGAATATTAAGATAAGCTAGTCAATTTAAGATATAATAACTAATTGACAGTTTTTGTATTGTGTTTCAAAAATATTGTTTATGGCCAACAAGATGAATCAACAAGAAATTATACTAAAGCCCCGATTAAAATGGCTCACACTTAGTTATGTATTTTTTTCTTTGCCAGGATTTATAGCTGGAATAGTTTGGATTTTTATAAGCATTTTTTTACTCATCGGTGTTATTACTGCCTCTTCTGTGGCTACAAATCAAGATAACAAAGAATTAATTTTAAGTACTAAAAAAGACTCCAAATCAAACAAAGGGTTACTGGTTTATGAACTCAAAGGAGCTATTGACACAGGAGATTCAACTCAAATTGTTTCAGGAGAGGGTATATATACTGAGATTGTTAAAAAGGATTTTGAAAACATCAAAAAAAATGATTCATCAAAGGTGTTGTTTTTCGCCTTAATACTCCAGGCGGCACTATTTTTGCATCTGAGGTTTTGGGTGATTTAATAAATGATTTGATACAAGCAAAAAACCAAAAAGAAGCAGTGTTTTTTTATGATCAACTTGTGGCTAGTGGAGGTTTATGGTCGAGTTACAAAGTAAATGATTCTTATATTGTTGGATCTCCATATGGCGAAACAGGTTCAATTGGAGTAGTTTTGACTCTTCCAAATTTTACTGGATTAGCTGACAAAGTTGGATATACTGAGACAGTCATCAAGTCCTCCAACGCTAAAGATATTGGTAATCCTCTTCGTACCCCATCAACTGAAGAAATTGATTATCTAGAACAAAGAGTAACACAAAACTATGACAAATTCCTAGAAATCGTTGCCAAAAGTAGAGAACTAGAAATCAGCAAAGTTCGTCAGTTTGCCAATGGTTTTATTTATCCTAACAATGAAGCAAAGGATTTAGGTCTAATTGATGAGGTTGGAGATTTGCAAAAAGCTATTGAAAAAACTGCTTCTAATCTTGAACTTGAGAATTATGATGTATATGAGATTGAACCACCAATCTCCCCCTTCAAAGGTGTGTTCAGTAGTAATCCTTTACTTCAGGGTCTAAATAAAGCTCAAACAAATCTCAACAAACCCTTCGCTCTTGAATCAAGTACGCTCTACGCAATTGACACTAACAAACTATAGTTATGCCAAAGTGGTCTAATTCTCAATTATTTATAGAAACCATACCTCGTTCAATTTTTTTTTCTTATGTTCAAATTTTTTTACTCAATAGTTTAACTCCAAATCAGTTATTAAAGGATCTATCAGGAACAAAACCTCATAAAGTCGATCCTCTATTCCTATTAACCCAAACATATAAAAATTACCAATTACCTTTGGATAAATTAATTAATTTGTTCAGCTATTCTGAGTATCAAGATATTATTTCAAATAATTATGGTGTGATGTCCAAGCACACTTTTGTTGGTAAAAATCCAATATGGGCTCATTACAGCAATAATAAGAACTGGTATCATAAACAAATCGCTATATTTCAAAAACTCCAGCTCATTTATTATATTATCCCTGGTATCAAAAATATTTATCTAACCGCTTCTACCACAGTAGAGATCAGTGGCAATCAAAGAGATCTGGATATTATTATTCACACCAACAAACATTTTGTATGGCCTGTGCGACTTTTGGTAAAATTGTTAATCAAAATCCAAGGTCAAGATGTTCACTCATTTCTTGGAGAGTTAGGTTTGCTTATCTCGCAACTTCTAGATAAATCTAAAATCTTTAGACAGTTTAGCTCAAAAATAGCTAAAAAATCAACCCAAAAAATTTTTGTTCATAAAAATAGGGAGGGATTTAAAATCGACATTGGTTTGATATACAGTGATCCAAATATCCTTCCAAAGATATTTCATTTTGAAACCAGACATTTACTTTTCTTCACTTCTTTGAGAATGAATTTTACCACCCAGATTTCCTCTAACAATGATTTTTTTGGGCAAGGAGAGCTATTATACGAACCATATCTAGCTACATATACCAAATACTTTTGGCTAATAATAAAATTTATTTTGAGTGTTTGTTGTATGGTTTTTTCTCCATTAATTTTGCTAATTTATTTTTACTACACTAAAAAAAATTCCTCCAATTCAAATTTTTTGGTAAATTGGTCAACTATTTGTTTTTATCCTCTAATATACAGGGAAGGTAGGTTCGTCAAAGTCAAACAACCTTAATCTTTAGACAGGTTCTAAAAACCTAATATACAATCTGCTTCAAAGTAGTATAGTTTATTAGGAGGCAATCTTGACAAAAAGCTTATTATATTTTTAACTAAGCATTGTTATAAACAATTAATTCAAAGTCCTAGTGCAAAAAAAACGAGGCAACAATACTCCAAGACGACGAAGAAGACGAAAAGAATTTGAGAAAAAAATTGATAAAATATACTTTGATGGTGTGATAGTTGACACCTTACCTGGTGTTAGATTCAAAGTAAAGATTGAAAGAAGTAAAGAATTAGAACCCCTAATTCTCGAATGTAACACCAAAACTATTCTCAAAGTCAAAAGAGTCAGAATGGTCAAAGGAGATGTTGTCCAGGTAGAATTAGATCCAATGGATCTATCAAAAGGTTTAATTGTCAGTAGAAAATAACAATTGATTATGAAGATAAAAGTATCACTAAAAGGGCGTGGAAAAAAACTAACCAGAAAAGGTCGCATGGCTCAAGGCTATTTCACGAAAAGAAAAGGTATTCTTAGATTCTATGCTTTCGATGACAGTTCTATTGGTAGAAGAATCAATTCTAGACAGCCCATTCCTCTAAAGAAGAAGAAAAGATTAAAATATTAACTATAGATTAGATATAATAGACTTATGATACGTATTGCAGGAGTAACCCTAGATGATAATAAAGAAGTAAGATTTGCCTTAACCCCAATCAAAGGTATAGGTAAGTCTAATGTCAGACAAATTCTCAAACAATTCAAAATTAAAGGCTTTACCAAACTCAAAGATCTTGAAGAAAAAATAATTATTGAGTTAAGAAATTATATTGAAACTAATTTCATTGTAGAGGCTGATCTTAGAAGGCAACATCAAGGCAATATCAAAAGACTTGTTGACATTTCTTCTTGGAGAGGTAAAAGACACAAAAATGGTTTGCCAGTACGTGGTCAAACAACTAGAACTAACTCACGAACTCGAAGGGGTAATGTAAGAAAAACTGCTGGTAGTGGAAGAGCCAAAGCTGCTTCCAAGACATAATTCAATTTTAATATCAATATGGCTAAAACTAACACGAAAATTAGAAAAACTAAGAAAAGTAAATTTAAAATCAAACTTCCTATTGCCAGGTTATTTTTGCATGCAGAATTTAATAACAGTATCATAACACTTACTGATCTTGAAGGAAAGGTAATCGCTTGGTCAAGTTCAGGTAAGATTGGATTCAAAGGAACCAAAAAATCCACCCCTTTTGCAGCTCAAAAAGCAACAGAAGAAATGATAGAAAAACTAAGGTCTTTAGATACCAAGTCAGTTCATCTTGAGATTTGGGGCGCTGGATTAGGCAGAGATTCTTTCCTGCGAACTATTCAAGGAACTGATCTACAAATTGAGTCTATCAAAGACAAAACCAGTTTCCCATTTGGCGGAACCAAACCAAAGAAAAGAAGAAGAGTATAACATAACAACAATATATATGGCAAGATACACCAAGAGTAAAGTTAAATTATCCAAAAAAGTAGGTAAAAATCTATTTAATAAAGGTTCAAGATCTTTTTCAGCAAAAGACGATTTTGCAAAGCGGCCTTACAAACCAGGAATACATGGGAACAAAAGATTTTCAAGAGTTTCTCAGTTTGCTAAACAGCTTTTACAAAAACAATCTCTCAAACTCACATATGGAGTAATGGAAAGACAAATGACAAATATTTTTAAAAAAGCTTTCAAGACCAATGGTGATACAGGAAAAATTGTGTTTACCAATCTAGAAAGAAGACTTGATAACATTATATACCGAGGAGGCTTAGCTAATTCTAGGGATCAAGCAAGACAATTAGTCAATCATGGCCACTTCACTATTAATGATAAAGCAGTCAACATACCCTCAATGTTAGTAAAAACTGGTGATTTTATCAAGATTAAGGAAAACAAAGTCAAGAAAACCTTTTGGCAAAATTTCAAACTTGAAGTCCCTAATGAAACACCATCATGGTTGGACACTAAGAAAAAAAACCAAATAAAAGTTATCAACATGCCGCTTGACGATGATTTACCAAAAGACATTAATATAGGTGCAGTTGTTGAGTATTATTCACGAAAAGTAAGATAGATATGATTATTATTAGATTTCAACCAAAAGGTAAAAAACACAGCAAATTCTACAGAATTGTTACAGCCGAAAAAAAACGACATGTTTCTAAAAAGTTTTTAGAGATTTTAGGTTGGTATAATCCATATACCAAAGAAGTCAAGTTTAACAATGAAAGAATAAAACATTATCTTCAAAACAACACTGAAGTTTCTCAATCTGTATCTTCATTGTTCAAAAAACTAAAATAATCAACTAAATAATTTATTATTCCTATGACTGACACATCAATTGACACGTCCACACTACAA